>CAMNVW010000136.1 GCA_946563605.1 uncultured Clostridia bacterium
GGCAACCCCCTTCATAGGGATTTTCAAGACCTAGGTCTTGAAAACGCTTTTGCATCGGTCGTTACCACACGACAAACAGTTGTGTGGTAACAACTGTTTGTCGTGCAAAAGTATGTTGGGGTGTGGGCGCAATCAGCCCACAACTAAAAGGGGTGTGGGGGTCGCAACCCCCACGAAGTTTTCTGGTTTTGGAAAAGCCAAATCCGAAGTTCGGAGGTGTGGGGGAACCCCAACATCAAAAATTTTCCTTTGAAAAGAATACTTGCATTTTTGCCGTGTGTGGGATATAATATAACAGATATGACAAAAACAGCAGGGAGGTGCTGACAGTGAGACAACCGGGAACAAAAACAATAGCCGTCAACCGCAAGGCAAGACACGATTATTTTGTGCAGGAAACCTATGAGGCAGGCATCGAGCTGTTTGGCACTGAGGTAAAATCGCTGCGTCTGGGTCAGGTCAACCTGAAAGACAGCTGGTGCGACATCCAAAACGGCGAGCTGTTTATTAAGCAAATGCACATTTCCCCCTATGAAAAAGGAAATATTTTTAACCGCGACCCGATTCGTCCGCGCCGTCTGCTGATGCACAAAAAGGAAATTTTGAAGCTATTCGGCACGCTCAAACAGGAGGGCTTGACCCTCATTCCGCTGTCGCTGTATTTTAAAAATTCCAGAGTCAAGGTGGAATTGGGATTGTGCAAGGGTAAAAAACTCTATGACAAGCGCGACGATATGGCAAAGCGTGATGCAAAGCGCACGATTGACCGTGCAATGAAAAACCGTATGTAAAAATTCCAATATGGGGGCGTACAGGCTTTCGACGGGGATTTTGAAGTATGTCAAGCGAGCAGAGGCGGACACCTCTATAAAAGTCCATGTTTATTAAATATAAACGCTAAAAATAACGTTACAACCGTAAATTTCAACAACGAAATGGCGGTTGCTGCTTAATTAACTAGCAGCTGTCCGGCTGGGGAGGACCACGGCTTCGGTTCGGGCATTATGAAGTGGTGAACGTCAGGCAGGAGCGTCTCGTACTGCCGATGAATCAGAGTCTACTGACAAAGTGTGCCTGTTTGCCGGTGTGCTTTGAAGGGAAACATCCCGTCGTTAGAGTCGGGAAAAAACGGTAAACTGCGCTCGGAGAAAGATGTATGGATGGATTTTCGGACAGGGGTTCAATTCCCCTCGCCTCCACCATTCATTATCACGGAAAGTGGTATATAACACAAAGACCCTGCCAAGGAAATTTGTTTTCTTTTTGGTGGGGTCGTTTGTTATTTCAAGATTGTAGTTTATTGAAGTGCAACTTTGATGAGGTAAAAATAATGAATGTAATTAGTTTGTTTAGTGGCTGTGGTGGACTAGATTTAGGTTTTGAACGAGCTGGCTTTCAGATTCCAGTTGCCAACGAATTTGATCCTACTATTTATGAAACATTTAAGGTAAATCATCCAAAAACGCATTTAATACAAGGAGATATTAGACGGGTTATTCGAGAAGATATTGCCTCTTTTATCACAGGCGATGTAGACGGTATTATTGGTGGTCCACCTTGCCAATCATGGTCAGAAGCTGGCTCCTTAAAAGGAATTGAGGATGCAAGAGGGCAACTTTTTTATGATTATATTAGAATATTAAAAGAATTTAGACCCAAATTTTTTTTAGCTGAAAATGTTAGTGGAATGTTGGCAAATAGACATAGCGAAGCAGTACAGAATATATTAAAACTTTTTGAAGATGCCGGGTATGATGTTACATTAACTCTGGTAAATGCCAAGGATTATGGTGTTGCAGAAGAAAGAAAAAGGGTTTTTTATATTGGTTTCCGTAAGGAGTTACATATTCAGTTTACATTCCCAAAAGGGTCAACAGAGGATGACAACAAGAAAATTACATTGAGAGATATTATTTGGGATCTCCAAGAAACGGCTGTTCCTGCAGCTCCTAATAATCGTCATAATCCTGAAGCAATCAACAACAATGAATATTTTACAGGTGCATTCTCTCCTATTTTTATGAGTCGTAACAGAGTTAAAAGTTGGGACGAGCAAGCATTTACAGTACAGGCATCTGGGCGACAATGTCAGCTACATCCCCAAGCGCCTAAAATGCAGAAATTTGGTAAAGACGATTGTCGCTTTGTTGAGGGAAGTGAACATCTTTATCGCCGAATGACAATTAGAGAAGTGGCAAGAATACAAGGTTTTCCGGATGATTTTCAGTTTATCTACAAAGAGACAAATAATGCTTACAAGATGATTGGTAACGCTGTTCCTGTTAATCTTGCTTATGAGATTGCCGTAGCAATTAAACTTTTCTTGGAGGGAAAAGGAAACGAAGTTATAGGAATTAAAGCAGGAGAAAAAAATTAATGAGTACAAGAAGCAACGATCAAGGCAGAGCTTATGAATATGCATGGATAAATACTTTATATAAAACTCTTCATGAAATTAGAAAAACTCGCATTATAAATAATTCTAGCCTTGATGCAAACAGAAGAGCATGGTCAGTAATGAGCGAAGAAATACAGGCGCAGTTTGAAATTTCTGCTGATTCAGCAGTTGATACTGTTCTTGAATTAGAACCCCTTATGAGTGAAAACGATGGGGATGAATTACTTCTTGAATTTCAAAAGGATAACGCAGGAACCAAAGGTGATGTTAGAGATATTGTTATAAAGAGAAATGATATTCATTGGGAAGTAGGTTTAAGCATCAAGCATAACCATGAAGCTGTAAAACATAGTCGTCTGAGCCATGGACTTGATTTTGGAAAAGAGTGGTTTGAAATTCCTTGCAGCAAAGAGTATTGGAATGAAGTAAAGCCTATTTTTGACAGACTGAAAACAGAAAAATCGAAAGGAACGAAGTGGTCAGAACTTAACAACAAAGAAGGGACAGTTTATGTTCCGTTGCTTCAAGCGTTTATGGATGAAGTAAATCGAGTATATACAAGCAATAAAGATATACCGAAGAAGATGATAGAGTATCTCATCGGAACCAGTGACTATTACAAAGTAGTTAGCCGTGATGGAAAACGTTTAACCATGATTCATACTTTTAATCTCCATGGAACGTTGAATAAGTCGAGCAAAATAAAAGTATCTGCAATTACCGTTCCGATTGTGGAACTTCCAACAGAACTTGTTGCATTGAAATTTAAGGCGGGTAGTGCAAACACTGTCGAAATGTATTTGAACAACGGGTGGCAGTTAAGTTTCAGAATCCATAATGCAAGTACAAAAGTAGAGCCAAGCCTCAAATTTGATGTGCAATTTATCGGGATGCCTGTTTCGGTTCTCAATATAGAGTGCAAATGGAAATAGAATAGTGGCTAAGTTATCCGTCTGTTTGATAGTACAGCGAAAGATTTGTTTGTTGAATTTTTTACTTAGAAATTTTGAATCGGTCTTTTGGCATTTTGCTGGGAACAAGGCTTAGGAGGTCGCCCTGCCGTTTTTACGGCAGGGCGACCTTTTTTATTAGAACATCAGCTGCCTGCCAAGTGCGGACAGCTTATAAAACTGATTTTACACGGATTTTACAATCGGATGATAACGAATTTGATGTTCGGACAGTATAATGAAGCCGTAATCAAAAAGTTTATCAAAGAAATCAAAGGAGATGTTGAATGATGAAAGGAAAAAGAATATTAGCAATCGCGCTCGCTGCTGTTTGTGCGATGTCTATGCTGGCAGGATGCGGAAAAGAGGCTGGTTCAAAAACAGCAGGAACGGTAGCAACGGACGGCTCTACATCAATGGAGAAGGTCATCGGTTCACTGAAGGAAACCTTTGAGGCGGACAACAAAGACATCACTGTTACCTATAATCCTACCGGTTCCGGTTCGGGTATTACGGCGGTAGCTGAAGGACGCTGCGATATCGGTCTTTCCAGCCGTGATCTGAAGGAGGAAGAAAAAGCAAAGGGTCTTGAAGGAACGGTCCTTGCTTATGATGGTATCGCCATCATTGTTCATCCTGAAAATCCTGTTTCCGATCTCACCGTTGAAGATATCGCAAAAATCTATACCGGCGAGATCACAAACTGGAAAGACGTCGGCGGTAACGACGCTGAGATCGTGCTGATCGGACGTGAAGCTGGAAGCGGCACTCGAGACGGATTTGAGTCCATCACCCAAACGGCTGAACAATGCAAGTACCGCCAGGAACTGACCTCCACAGGAGATGTGATTACCACAGTCGCTGGAAATCCTGCCGCTATCGGTTATGCGTCCCTTGCCTCTGTCAAAGACAGTGTGAAAGCGTTAAAGGTCGGCGGAGTTATGCCAAGCGAGGAAACGATCAAAGACGGAAGTTATCTCGTACAGCGCAACTTTGTACTGGTTACAAAAACAGACAGCGAGCTGTCTGACGCGGCACAGAAATTCTTCGACTATATCACATCGGCAGACGCTTCGGAAACAATCAAAAATGCAGGAGCCGTACCTGTAAAATAAGTGAAAAAAGCGGCAGACAAAGCCTGCCGCTTTTTTTTTAAACCGAAAGGAATTCAGTGATGAAGAAAAAGAGATTATTTGAAAATATTGTACATGGCATATTCCTTGTGCTGGGGCTTGTTACGGTGGGAGCCGTTCTGCTGAT
>CAMNVW010000137.1 GCA_946563605.1 uncultured Clostridia bacterium
TAAATAAGTTATCAACTTTGTTTGGGGGGGTGGAAATTAAATAATTTAAAAGTTGTAAATACAAAGACCGTTTCGGATTAGCATATTGCTAGAATGGAAGATCTTCTTCATCTTCACTGACTTCCTCAAAGTCCTCTGCGGCGCCGTTGGAATATCCAAAGTTCGGCGTTGGGGCAGAAGCTGCCTGGAAGGAAGGAGCCGCCGAAGCAGCTGACGATCCGTAAGAACGAGATGGTGGCGGCGGTGGACCGAAATCATCCGGTGTCGCATTGGAAGCTGCAGCGGAGTTTTTGCTGTCAGCGAAGTACGCCTGGTCAACCAAAACTTCCACAGCCTGTCGTTTGTTCTCATTTTTGTCCACATAGCTGCGAACCTGAATGGAACCTTCCACAGCCATCAATCTGCCTTTGGAAAAGTATCTGCTGATAAATTCCGCAGTCTGACGCCATGCAACACAGTTGATGAAGTCCGTCTGACGGTCCGCGCCCTTGCCGTAGTTTCTGTCCACAGCAAGCGTGAAGGAAGTTACGGAAAGATCCGATGCTGTTTTTTTCAGCTCAGGGTCTGCGGTAAGTCTTCCCATAAGGATTACACGGTTCAGCCTGATAACCCTCCTTAGTCCTTCTTAACGATCAGGGAACGAAGAACGCCGTCGGTAATTTTGTAGTTACGGTCAAGCTCAGCTGGGAATTCAGGAGCGCTGTTGAAAGTAGCGAATACATAGTAACCCTCTACTTCATCCTCGATTGGGTATGCAAGTCTGCGTTTGCCCCACTCTTCTACTGTTTCCAGTGTACCGTTTTTCTGAATCAGAGCTGTGAATTTTTCAACCAGAGCTTTGATTGCCTCGTCACCGTTTTTGGTGTTGAAGATCATGATTGTCTCATAATTTTCATTTAATTTTGCCATTGTAAAAGCACCTCCTTTTGGACTTAAGGTCCTGCCGGTTATGCAGGACAAGGTTTGCCGCAGCGAATACCGTTTGCGGCAACGATAAAATTATAACAACAAGAAAGTCTTTTGTCAAGGGAATATGCAAGGCTTTGCGTTCTTTGGAGGAATGGACAAACTGAAGGATATATTAAACAGGCAAAATTAGAAAGAAAGCAGAGAAAAGAGCTTTTTTGGCGCAGAAATTAAAAAAGCGTTCCAAAGAAAATTTCTTTAGAACGCTGAAGGAAACGTTTATAACATAGCTGCCGCGATAAAACTAAAGACTGCTACAGCAAAAACCAGCGCCACAAGGACGATGAGTGCGCTTGCAAGGTTTGTGCCGCCCGCAGTGGAAAGCGACTGGTAATATGCGCTGCTGCCGCCGGTTTGGGTCTTTTGATGCTTTTGAATCATCTGCCGGCAATGGTCGTAATAGTAGTGGTTTGCTGTGAAACCGCAGTAAATGGAAACGCCGATGCGGACATAGGACAACACCCGCGAGAGGGTAGAGAGCCACTGCAAATTGCCCAGATTAAAATTGAGGGAATAAAGCAGCAGGGGGTCTTCGATTGCCTGCTGTACCATGCGGTAGGACAAAATGAAGGATGGGATGTTGGTGAGGATATAAAATGTCAGCAGTATCGCGCCGATTTTGTACATTTTGCGGTAGAAGAAGTAGAGAAAATTCAGGAAGAAAGCCGACCAGTTGAAAACTTTCGCCTTTGCCCGCTGAGAGTAAATCTTGAATACACGCAAAAAGTAGGTGTAATTTTTATGAATGATATAGACAAAGTCCTTTGCAGGAATGCCGCTGATTTGATCTTCCTCATAAATTGCACCGAAAATATCTTCGATTTCGTCCGAAACAGGCGTTGTCGGCTCGCCCTCAAAAGGATTTTCCACCAAAGGCTGTCCCTGACGCTGTACAGCGGATGGCTTTTTCAGCGGAAACTGGCAATAGGGGCAGACAGCGTCTGTTTCTTTGCAGAATAATCCGCAGTTTGGGCAGATGATGTTGCCGTTTTCATCCGGCTGCACCCCGTCTTTTTCCGGAACGGGCGGCTTTTCATTGGGATTTTGCCATGTTAATCCTTTTTCGTGCAGCTCCTGTTTCATCGCGCAGTGTCCCACTTGTTTGTAGCAGGCGCGGTGATGCGGCGCACCACATTCCGGACAAACGACAACGTCGTCCCCCTCGTGAAATTCCTGACCGCATACCGGACAGGAAATGCCTTTATAATTCATACTCACATCAACCTTTCTGAGAGCAGTTGGTTTTATCTTTTTATTGATATTATAACAGTATACTATATTCTACGAAGAAAATCTATCTTTTTGCAGCAAGATTAACCGTTTATTCAAAATAATGCGGAATAAAAGGTGGTTTTGCCGGATACTTCGCAGATATATTGTGTAGAATATCTGTGCGGCAGAAGGAATGAACCCTTTACATTTTTTGGCGTGTCTACTATAATATAAAAATAAGACGATAAGAAAAAACGAAGATAAAAATTTGCACACTGTAAAATTTAACACAACAGGAGGAAGCAAGGATGCTTCAAATCGAAGATTTAAAACAGGAGCTGCAATCTCAGCAGCCGAAGATTGCCTACTTAAAGGATGCGCTGGGATATGAAAAAATGCTGGCGGATAGAAAAGCACTGGATGAAGAAGCAGCAGCGCCTGATTTTTGGAACGATGTGGACAACACCAAAAGGGTGCTCAAGGAGCAAAAGCTGTTAGGTGAAAAAATAGGCGCCTATGATGCTTTGGTGCGGATGTATGAGGACGCACAGACGATGCTTGAGCTTGCGGAGGAAGAAGAATTTTCCAGCGAAGAAGAACAGGAAGAATTTTTGCAGGATATCCGCAAAAATATTCATGAAATTGAAGAAAAAATTGAGGAGGAAAAACTTTCGGCGCTGCTGTCGGGCGAGTTTGACTCCAACAATGCGATTCTTACCTTCCACGCGGGAGCCGGCGGCACCGAAGCGCAGGACTGGGTGCAGATGCTTTACCGGATGTATGCGCGCTGGTCGGAACGCCATCACTTTAAGGTGAAGGTGCTGGATTATCTGGCAGGAGAGGAAGCCGGCATCAAAAGCGCGTCCATCCTCATCAGCGGTACAAACGCTTACGGCTTTTTGAAATCGGAGCATGGCGTGCATCGTCTGGTGCGCATTTCGCCGTTTGATGCTTCCGGCAGACGACAGACCTCTTTTGCGTCTTTGGAAGTCATGCCGGAAATCGACGACGATTACGATATTGAAATCAACCCTGCCGACCTGAAAATTGACACCTATCGTTCGGGCGGTGCAGGCGGACAGCACGTCAACAAAACAGAATCCGCTATCCGTATCACCCATATTCCATCGGGTGTCATTGTTGCCTGCCAGAATGAGCGCAGCCAGCACCAGAACAGGGAAGTGGCAATGAAGATGCTCAAATCCAAGCTGGTAAAGATTAAGGAGAAAGAGCATCTCAAGCGCATCGAGGACATCAAAGGGGAACAGCAGCAGATCGGCTGGGGTTCGCAGATCCGTTCCTATGTCTTTATGCCGTATACACTGGTGAAGGATCACCGCACCAATTACGAAAGCGGCAACATCAACGCGGTCATGGACGGCGATTTAGACCAGTTTATCAACGAGTACCTGAAAGCCGTATCGCTCGGAGAAATTTAAGGGGGAAAGCCAATGACCACCGTTTATTTTGTGCGCCACGCACAGCCGGATTACAGCGCCCATCACGAGGATACCGAACAGGCGTCGTTAACACCGCAGGGGAGAATTGACGCGCAAAAGGCCTGCGCGTTTTTGGCAGACAAAAAGATAGACGCCATCTTTTCGAGCCCTTATCCCAGAGCAAAGGATACCGTAGAGCCGCTCAGCAAGGCTTTGGGACTGCCGGTACAGTTTGAGGAAGATTTTCGTGAACGCGCCATCGGCGTCTGGTTGGAGGATTTTGACGGCTATGCGCAGCGTCAGTGGTCGGACTTTTCGTATAAAATTTCCGGCGGCGAGAGTTTGCAGGAGGTGCAGCAGCGCAGCACTGCCGCTTTAGAAAAGCTGCTGACTGCGTATCCGAACAAATCGCTTGTCATTGGCGGTCATGGAACCTGTATCAGTACGCTGCTTCATTTCTATGATTCCAGTTTTGGCTATCAGGATTTTCAGCGTATTGTTAATTGGATGCCGTGGATCGTGCAGCTTACCTTTGACGGTCTGTGCTGCAAGGAGATCAAGACCCTTTTTAAAATCGAAAAATAAAAAACCGCTATCCTGTTTTCATCTTGAAACAGGATAGCGGTTTTGCTATCTTCTCGATAAATCGGGAATTTGAACTTTTATTCTTTCACGAATTTACCAATTACAAAATAAGCTGTCACCATAGCCAGAGATACAGCCAGTCCAATATAAAATTCTGGATAGGCGAAACGCAAACTATTTTGTAAGCTCATTTCTCCGGTAATCGTTAATATGTGCCAGGTAAAGAATTGGTATATTTCGGACACCACAATGCCAATCACACCGGCAGCCCCCAATATTTTACGGACATTTTTATTATGGAAGGGAAACCACACCCCGATGATAAATAGTGCAGCAGACAATATTCCGATA
>CAMNVW010000138.1 GCA_946563605.1 uncultured Clostridia bacterium
TTTTCCCTCGATTTGACCTTGTAAAAAGTAGTCTGTTCATTTGGCAAAAAGCTATCAGATTATGTGTACCGTGATAATCGTATAACAATATGCGTTGATCGTTATTTTGATATGGTCAACTTCACAGTACCAATTTTTGCCCCGTCTGTAAATGATACAGTTTTCGTCCAACAACTTATTTTTACAATATTCAACGACATTTTCAGTATCTATTTTCAGATTTCTTTTGATTCTTTCCCTTCCCATTTCGGTTGTATGAATTTCATCAATATGATTGAGCAGTTCTTGGCGATATTCCATCTTTTTTTCTCCATATTGCCATTCCCTATCTTTTCTGCAAATGTGTCATTCTAAAAAGAATGTGAACCTTTACAGCGTTTTAAAAAATGCGGTGGTCTTTTCTACCTTTTTCATCAAGTCGGCAAATTGATTCAGACGCAGCGACTGCGCTCCATCGCACAAAGCTTTCGGCGGATCGTTGTGTACTTCGATCATCACGCCGTCCGCACCTGCTGCGATTGCTGCCAAAGTCATCGGTTCAACCATCCACGGAATACCGGTTGCATGGCTTGGATCGATGATAACTGGAAGATGCGACAGTTTTTTCAGCAGTGGTACTGCGGACAAATCCAGTGTGTTGCGGGTTTTAGTTTCAAAGGTGCGGATACCGCGTTCACACAAAATGACGTTTTCATTGCCTTCCGCCATGATATATTCTGCACTCATCAGAAATTCTTCGATGGTGCTGGAAAGTCCGCGTTTGAGCAGAATCGGCTTGTTCAGTCTGCCGACCCGTTTGAGCAGTTCAAAATTCTGCATATTTCTTGCACCAATTTGAATCACATCCACATCTTCAAAAAGGTCAATGTCCTCGTAACTCATGATTTCTGTGACAATCGGCAGACCGGTACATTTTTTTGCTTCCAACAGCAGACGAATACCCTCTCCTTTTAACCCCTGAAAAGCGTATGGCGAGGTACGAGGTTTAAATGCGCCGCCGCGCAGCAGACCGGCGCCGGAAGCTTTGACGGAATTTGCGACTTCACAAATTTGTTCCGGTGTTTCTACCGAGCATGGACCTGCAATCACCTGAAAATTGCCGCCGCCGATTTTGACGCCGTTCACGTCTACAACTGTGTCCTGCGGATGGAATTTGCGGTTTGCCTTTTTGTATGGCTCCTGGATTCGTTTTACTTCCTCAACAATATCCAACGAAGCAACTTTATCAATATCAATGCGTGTTGTATCGCCAACTAATCCCATCAAAGTCGTATTCATGCCCTGAGAAAAGTGGATTTTCATGCCCATTGTTTCAAATTCTTTTTTTAACGCGTCAATCTGCTCTTGACTGGCAGTATTTTTCATAATAATAATCATTTTATGTTCTTCCTTTCTGTTTATCTGCACGGCAGTATTCTGAATTTTTTTATGATACGAAAAAAGCCGGTGCCTTCTGTTTCCAAAAGCACCGGCAAATGTTTTATACCAAAAGTAAAGTATAATTATCGGTCTCTATGAAAACAGCACGAAAACACCAACGCCATAATAGCCCTGGTAAGAAACGTATCGTGTTGTCATCTGAATACCGTTCATTTTTTTCTCTCCTTCTGTTTTTGATGGCTTAATCATATAACATCAAATCCCGCTTGTCAATAGCTTTTGAGAAATGAATAAAAAAGTTTTACTCAATTTTTTTCAAAACCAGCTTGAAGCTGGACACAATTCGCGTTGTCGGCTTCGCTCGTTGGCACAAAAATAAAAGTTTTCGCCAGCCTTTTTCAAAAGGCTGCGGGTTTTTAGGGCAGAGCCCTAAAGCGCACTCCGCAGAGTGCGAAACACCCTAAAATAAATAATAAAAATAAAAACGTGCGAGGCACCAAAGCTGTTTCGATGCTGCCGCACGTTAGTGCGCTGCCTGCGGATGCAGGCAGGGTACTGCCGTACCACAGCGCTGATTTTACATACAGTCTCTATCGTTTTTATTTATTTTTGAATAAATGGTGTTTCGCACTCTGCGGAGTGCGACCAAGGGTTTTACCCTTTGGAAACCCACAACTTTTGAAAAAGTTGACAAAACTTTTGTTTTGGTTCAAACGAGCGAGTGTGTTAATGCGAGCGATTGCCGTGTACGGAAATTATCATATCGCGACAAACCAAAGCGCGAAACTGTCTCCGGCTTCAAGCCGGTTTTGAAAAAAATCGAGTAAAACTTTTGTGTTGAAAATCCTTCCCTTTTGTGGTTACAAGTCATCATTTTCTGAAAAATTTCCATCTTTTTATCCTTATTCTTCCTCATTTCTACCTGTTATTACTTATTCTTCCACTTTTCCACATCTTTTTCATACCAGTTTCAACAATTTTTGCACTCCCAATCTGCTATACTTTGCTTGTAAAAAGAACATTCATGCCATATCCAATCATAAGGAGGGATTTCTTTGGGATATTTGTGTGTTATTTCTCAAAAAAACGAAACCATGCTTTTTTCCTTGTCCGATTACAATGCCTTTTTTTCCATGCCTGTATCCGATTTAAGCCGCTTATCCGAAATTTCATTTGAATGGTTTGAGGAATACCTTCCGAATACACCATATGAACCGTATCAGATTTTTCTGCTGGAGGATGGCAGTGTGCGCGACCGAGAACGTTAATTTTTCTGCGCTTTCATTTCTCAAACGCTCCATTTTATGCTATACTGTTCTATGCAATCCAAAATACATGGAAATTTTTAAAATGGAAGGAGAAATTTATATGGTTCGTATCGCACTTGCTGTCGTGATTCTTCTATTCGGCGTTTTTTCTGTTCTAAGCCACAACAGCTTCTCTCTCGCCCAACTGGAACCGATGGAACTTGGTATTATTGGTGTTTGTCTGGTTGTCGTTTTGCTGTTGATTTTTTATAAGAAAAAATCTGCAAACGGAGAGCTCGACGGTATTCACACCATGACCTTTGTTTTAGAGGATATCACCCTTTTTCAAAAGGACGGTTCACGCGCTTTGTCTCAGGGACAGCAGCTTTATCTGCGTCCCTACATGGGTGAAAACTACGAGCAAATTGCTGTCACCACCGAAAAAGCAGAGGTACTCGGCTATCTTCTTGCGGAACATCAGGCGTATGTTTTGTCCCGCATCGAAGCGCATCGACTGACACATACGGTTGTAGAATCTTTAAGCGACGGACATCTTGGTGCATACAACGCATCTGTGCGTATCACCTGCTGACAGAAAATAAACAAAACGGGACTCAGTGAGTCCCGTTTTGTGATTTGCTAACATGATAAGCTATTCTGTCTGTTCCATCCTGCAAAGCACCAAAAACCGATCAGACAAAAAATGCCGCCTAGCATCAATCCCAAGCGCAGACTGTGTTCTGTCGCCTGACCAAAAAGCAGGTTCGATACTGCTCCGACCACATCGATCAGCATTGCATTGATGCTTAACGCCGTAGCACGATTATCGGTGACGATCATCTGGTTCTGCAAACGCATTTGCAGCGGTTCAAATAGAGTAGACGTCAAAGTCAAAAGCAGAACTGCAAGTATCGATTGGATTCCATTGTCAGTCATTGCCAGCCAAAAACATACAGCCCCAGCAACAGCATACAACAGGTAACCGCCTTTTCTGATTCCAAGTTTGCGCGTGTAAAAAGAAGACGCACTGCTGAGCAGACCTACGAGTGTGGTAAGAATGTAGATATTTCCAATCACCTGGTTACTCAGTCCACAGCGGACATATTGCAGCTGACTTAAAAACACCGTCACCGTCTGATGTACCTCGCTGAAAAGCGCAACCCCCAGCAAAAACAATAATATCCTTTTATTTTTTATGGTTTGTTTAAACAAGCAAACAAATGACTTTTCGGAAGATTCTGCTTTTTCACAGTTCTGTTGCTTTACTTCCTGAAGTCCCATCGTAAGAAGAAAAGCGAGCCCATAACTCAGGCAGGTCAACAGAGCGGCAAATTGATAGCTTTCCCCAACAAAATTTGCATATACAAAAGCCGCTGTCAACAGTCCTGCCGTTCCCATACTGCTGTAAATGCCAAATATTTTCTGGCTGTCCTCCCCTTTGCAGGAAAGATACAACAGACTGGAATCCACTCCCGACAATCCTGAAACAACGACTGCCAGCAAAAACCGTTCCAGAAAAAAATCACCAAAACTATCCGCTCGCCAAAAAATGAGCTTTGATGCAAAATAAAGCCCATTGCAAATCACCATGGTTCTTTTATACCCCAGTCTGTCGGCAAGAACACCCCAAGGCAGCTCCAACGCAAGGCATAAAACCAGAAAAATGCTTTCAATCAGTGTAATCTGTACCACTGAAACTCCCTGTGCCTGTCTGTAAAGGGTCGCCACCGGCGCATAAAAGACCATACCCTGTAAAAATGTTACAAGGTACATCAAATAAATATTCCGTTTTATCATCTATGATGACATCCTTTCTAAAAACAGAATACAGCAAAGCAGACCCTATCCGCTTTTCGCCGATAGAGCCTGC
>CAMNVW010000139.1 GCA_946563605.1 uncultured Clostridia bacterium
CGGATGGTCAGCCCCGCGCCCAAAAGCATGGTCAGCTTCCACATGGCCGCAGCTCATCGACGACCGCGTTCATCCGCTCAACTTTGCACTGATTCAGCTTTTCTTCACCATCCCCGTTTTGATTGCCGGAAGGAATTTCTTCATTAACGGCAGCAAAAATCTGGTGAAGCTCCACCCGAATATGGACTCTCTGGTGATGATTGGCACATCCACCGCCTTTTTGTACAGCCTGTACAACACCTGGCAGATCGTCAAAGGCAATCCGCACAGCGCGCACAACCTCTATTTTGAGTCGGCGGCGGTCGTGGTCGCATTGGTTCTACTCGGCAAGTTTTTGGAGGAAAACAGCAAAAACTCCGCCAAAAAAGCCATCAACTCGCTGGTATCCATGATTCCAAATACTGCCGTTATCCTCAAGGACGGTCAGGAGGTCGAAATCCCTGCGAAAAATGTCCGGCTAAAAAATATCGTCGTCATCAAGCCAGGCTCGCGCGTTCCTGTGGACGGCGTTGTCCTCTCCGGACAGGCTTCGGTCGATGAATCCATGCTGACCGGCGAAAGCCTGCCTGTTTACAAGGAAACCGGCTCGCACGTTTCGGGCGGAACCATCTGCAAAGACGGTCTTTTGCAGGTCGAGGCAACCGGTGTCGGCGGCAACACCGCCATTTCGCAGGTCTTGCGGCTTGTCACCGAAGCGCAGGAGCGCAAAGCCCCTGCCGCTAGACTGGCTGACAAAATCTCCGGCATCTTTGTGCCTGCCGTCGTTTCCATCGCCGTGATCACCTCTCTTTTGTGGGCAATCAGCGGCAAGGATATTTCCTTCGTGCTCAACAACTTTGTCGCAGTTTTGGTGGTTGCCTGTCCCTGTGCGCTGGGTCTTGCTACCCCGATTGCCGTCATCGCCGGCACCGGACGCGGCGCAAACCTTGGCATCCTCTACCGCGGCGGCGATGTGATTGAAACCGCTGCCGGCGTCAATACGGTTATCTTTGACAAGACCGGCACCATCACCTACGGCAAACTGAAAACCGCCGCTGTCGTCCCTGTCAAGGACGTCACCGAGCAGGAGCTTTTGACCTGCTGTGCCTGTGCGGAATACGGCTCAGAGCATCCGATTGCGGCGGCAGTACTCACCCGCGTACAGGAGGACGGCATCGAAGCTGCCCGTCCCGATTCCACCCAGACGGTTCCCGGACGCGGCATCATCGCCGAATACCGCGGCAGAAAAATCATCGCCGGTACAATGGCGCTGATGGAGCTGCAAAAAATTGAGATTCCCTCCACCGCCGACACCAAGGTTCCCGAAGGCTGCACTGCGATTTATGTCGCTCTCGATGAACGGTATCTCGGCATGATCGCATTATCCGACACCATCCGTCCCGACGCGCGCGAAGCGATTGCACAGCTCAACGCCATGGGGATTGAAACGGTCATGATTACCGGCGACAACGAAGGCGCTGCCAATTTGATCGCGCGCGAGGCAGGTATCTCCTCGGTCAAAGCGCAGGTTCTGCCGCAGGACAAACACCGCGCTGTGGAACAGTTTAAGGAGGAAGGACGCATCGTTGCGATGGTCGGCGACGGCATCAACGACGCACCTGCGCTTGCAGGCGCAAATGTCGGTATCGCGCTTTCCTCCGGCACCGATGTTGCCGCGGAATCCTCCGGCATCATCCTGATGCGCGAGGATCTGCACGCTGTCGTCGATTCGCTCAAGCTCTCCCGCAAAACCATGCAGATCATCCGCCAGAATCTGTTCTGGGCGTTTATCTACAACATGATCGGTATTCCTATCGCCGCTGGATTGCTGGTGCTGTTTGGCGGACCTGCGTTTTCTCCGGTATTCGGCGGTGCGGCGATGGCATTTTCCTCGGTATCGGTCGTATCCAACTCCCTGCGGCTGACGCGCTATCAGCCAAACAAAAAGTAAGTTTGTTTCAAACAGGTTTATCCTGTCCAGTTTTATCATCTTTAGGAGGTCGCTATTATGGAAATCAAATTCATGACTGAAGGCATGGCTTGCTGCAAATGCGAAGCCAGAGTAACCGAAAAATTATCCGCTATGAACGGTGTGGCTTCTGTGAAAGCCTGCGCCGCAGACGGCTCGGTAGTTGTTGCCGGTGAAAATCTCGACCGCGACGCTTTGGCACAGGCGATTGAAGATTTAGGCTTCGACGTCATCGAATAGGTCGTTTTCACAAAATCTCGAAAAGACTCTGCAAAAAGCTCCGCAAAAGGCGTTTCTTTAGCAGGGTCTTTTTTGCTGGGATTTTTCATAGTATATTGATACTTTGTATCGTTATCCTTTGTATGGTTCTATCTTTGTTCGGGAGGGAAACTCATGCTGTCTCACAATCGTCCGCTCATCCTGCTCAGCTGTCCGGAAAGTTCCTTTTGGGGACGTTGTTTTTTTCGCGTCAGGCAAGACTACCAACGCACCATCTGCGGCAAGGATATCCGCTGTATCTCTCTGAGCCGCCCGAACCGTCTGCCGGCTAAACATCTGCTGCGCATGGTGGGGACTTCCCCTGTTATTCTGTCCGAGCGCATTGCTCCCCATGAGCGCGATGCTCTGTGTGCAGCCGGTATCGCTGTATTTGACCCGTCCCAGAAGTCCTTTCAGGCGTTTTCCAAGCGGCTGTGTCTTAACGCCGCCATCGAACTGCTTTCGCTCAGCAGCATCCCCTTTCCCTGCCAGAGCCTTGGTATCATCGACCCTGCCTTTCAGTATGCCGAGCTTGCCGAGCACGCCGTCCGCCATTTAACACAGGTACGCATCTTGACCGACAAGCTTTCCGCCGCCGAAAAATTCTCCCAGAAAATGATGGCGGAATACGGCGCGTCGGTGATGGTCGGCTCGGATGAAGCGATCCTTTCCCCCCTTGCGCTCATTTTTTCGCCCTGCGGCATCCTTCCAACGCTCAGCGTTCCGGTCATTCTGCCGAAAGCCCCCGACTTGGAACCTTCCCCCGACTGCGTGCTGTTTCATTCTCCGCTTCCCCTTCTGCAAGCGGAAAATTCGCTTGATTTTCCAGCCGATTTCCCCTGCGATATCTCCGAACTTGCCGTTTTGAGTGCGCGGTATTCGCTTGCAGGCTGCCGCGGTCTTGCAAAGCTCCGCTGCCGTGAAATCACCGTTTTTTCGGCAAAGGAAACTATTCCTCAAACGCTTTATAACGCCGCCGGATATTTGCAACAGTCAATGTTATAGCATCTGCTGCATCAATCTGTTCGTATCAAGGACAGAGAGAAAAGCACTGCTTTTTTCAAAAATTTACAAAAAATTCGGATATCTCCTGTTCATTTTTAATCGTTTTGTACGATTAACACTTGACAGTTCCCGGGTCTTTGACTATAATACTACTTGTCATGAAGCTTACCCCTGATGAAAACCCTTCGGCTGTCGGCAATGAAAAATCCGGCTGTTTTTTTATGTCGGCGGCTTTTCCCTGATTTTCACGAAACGGGTATCGGATTGATGGCAATGCTGCTGACATCTATAAAGATGCAGCCGGCATCCAAATTCCAAATAATGAAAACGGCGGCGCTGTGGATTTTGGCATCCATTGCCGCTGAGAGGAGCATACACCATGGCAAATGAAATCATTATGACCAAAGAAGGCTATGACGATCTGGTCAAAGAATTAAATGAACTGAAAACAACTCGCCGTGCAGAAATTTCCGAAAAAATTCGTATTGCACGCGGTTTTGGCGACCTTTCTGAAAACAGCGAATATGATGAAGCCAAAAATGAACAGGCGATTGTCGAGGCAAGAATCCTCACCCTTGAAAATCAGCTGAAAAATGTAAAAATCATCGAAAAATCCGAAGCGAACAAGGGTACTGTTTCCATTGGCAGTTTTGTCACTATCCGCGACGTAGAATTTGGTGACGAATTAACCTATCGTATTATCAGCTCGGTAGAATCCAGCTCCGATATGACCACCATCACCGACGAATCCCCTGTTGGCAAAGCGCTGTTGGGGCACAAAGCCGGCGATTCCGTCATGGTAACCATTCCATCCGGTGCCAAGATCGAGTATCAGGTCCTCAAGGTTGAATAAAATCCAATGGGCAGTCTTTCGGGACTGCTCATTTTTTATTTTGAGGAGATAAACCGTCCCTGTTTGGGAGGGATAAAGGCGATACGTGCACAAAATTCGTGTATTCTTACCAAAGTATCGCGGAAAATGCCGATTATTTTCTTATTGTATTTTCCCCCAAAAAACGATATAATAATAGGTAATCTGTGTCCTGTCTCCATAAATCGGATACATTTTTATTTTTGTTAATTCTCATACCGAAAGGACGGAAAATACATGGCAGAAAATCTGGAAAACCAGAACACCGAATCTACCGCGGAGGAACTTTCCACCGAAGAACTCTCTGAAGTGCTGCGTGTCCGCCGCGAAAAATTTGCCGCTTTAAAAGAAGCTGGCAAAAATCCATT
>CAMNVW010000140.1 GCA_946563605.1 uncultured Clostridia bacterium
CTGACAGCTCCCTTTACACAAGGGAGCCTTAGGCGCTGCCGCGCCAGTGCATAACCAAAAACCGACCTATGATTATAACCATAGGTCGGTTTCACTGTTTTACGAAGCACAGCTTAAAGTCTGTCTTTTTTTATATATTTTTTTCACTTTGTCCCTATATCACAACCGCTTTTAAAATGAGAAGTAGTAAAATAATGATGAAGCCAATCACACTTGAATCAGGAGGGCAAAAAGGATGAAAAATCAAAAGTATGTAGAAATTGAAATCAATGAGGAGCTGTATCGTAAAATTTGCTATATTGCTCAATGCAAAGAACGCTCACTCGACAGTGAGCTTTTGCAGCTTGTAAAGGAGAATATCGAGGAGTTTGAAGAAAAGCATGGAAAGATTGAGCGAATAAAGGGGGAGGAATCTTTGGAAGAAAAATAAGAAAAGATTTATGAATAAAAAAAGTGGGGCTGAAAAGCCCCACAATTTTTTTATTCATAAATTGGATATTTGTTGCACAGGGAATTGACGCCGGCGCGAATCTCGTCCGCTTTTGCTTCAAAGTCGGTGCAAGTCCACTTAATGAATTTGGCAATCTGCGCCATATCCTCTTCTTTGAAGCCTCTGGTGGTGACTGCCGGTGTGCCGACGCGCAGACCGCTTGTGATAAACGGGCTTGCAGGGTCGTTTGGAATAGCGTTCTTGTTGGCGGTGATATATACTTCGTCCAGACGTTTTTCCAGTTCCTTGCCGGTGATGTTCATGTTGCGCAGGTCAATCAAAATCAGATGGTTGTCGGTGCCGCCGGAAACCAGACGGAAACCTTCGTCTATCAACGCTTTCGCAAGCGCCTGTGCGTTTTTGAGGATCTGTTCCTGATAGGTTTTAAACTCCGGTTTCAGCGCTTCGCCGAAGCAGACTGCCTTCGCAGCAATGATGTGTTCCAGAGGACCGCCTTGGGTGCCAGGGAATACGGCTTTATTGATTTGTTTTGCAAGAGCTTCTTTGCATAAAATCAAGCCGCCTCTTGGACCGCGCAGGGTCTTGTGGGTAGTGGTGGTGACAACGTCCGCATACGGAACCGGATTTTGATGCAGACCGGCGGCAACAAGACCAGCGATGTGCGCCATATCGACAAAGAGATATGCGCCGACTTCATGCGCGATTTCAGCGAATTTATCAAAACGGATCTCGCGCGGATAAGCGGACGCACCTGCGACGATCAGTTTCGGTTTGTGTTCCAGCGCGAGCTCACGCACTTTGTCGTAGTTGATGCGCTCGGTTTCGTCTAAGCTGTATGGAATAAAGTTGTAGTAGCTTCCGGAGAGGTTGACAGGGCTGCCGTGGGTCAGGTGTCCGCCGTGTGCAAGGTTCATACCTAAAACGGTGTCGCCAGGTTTGATCAAAGCGAAATAAACCGCGAGGTTTGCGCTTGCGCCGGAATGTGGCTGTACACAGGCGTGTTCTGCGCCGAACAGCTTTTTCGCACGTTCGATGGCGATGTTTTCGACAACGTCGACGCACTCGCAGCCGCCGTAATAACGCTTGGAAGGGAAGCCCTCGGCGTATTTGTTGGTGAGCACCGTTCCCATAGCGGCAAGAACCGCTTCGGAAACAATATTTTCAGAGGCGATCAGCTCAATATTTCTTTTTTGACGGGCATACTCGGACTCGATGGCTTTACCTACTTCAGGGTCATACTGTGTGATGAATTTCATAGTCTCGTTTACCATTCAATTTGCCTCCTTATCATTTGCATCAAAATCAATTTGATACTTTGATTATAAGATGGAAAGGGAAGTTTGTCAATAAAAGTATTTGTTAAATAATCATAATAATATAAATAAAAGAGGAAAAAAATCAGTAAAATAAAACAAAAAGTTTTACTCAATTTTTTTCAAAAAATTGCAGATTCCAAAGGCAGAGCCTTTGGTCGCACTCCGCAGAGGGCGAAATACTCAAGAAAAAATAACATAAAAAATAAAAATCGTCAGTGGCACTGTCTTCTGTTCGATATTCTTGTGCGGCAGCACAGCGGCATTGCCGCCACACAACTGCGAAGCTTGTCTTAATCTATCTGCCAGCTTATGCTGAGGGTACTGCCGTACCACAGCATCGAAACAGCTCCCTGCCTATCTATTTTTGCTTTTTTATATTTATATTATTTGGGGATGTTTTACTCGTTGCGATGTATTCTCAAAGCGGAATCAGCCAGGATAACTGACTGCATCCGCAGTCAGGGTACTGCCGTACCACAGCATCGAAACAGCTCCCTGCCTCTATTCTTTTTATTTATTTTTGAATGAAGAATATTTCGCTCGTTGCGACGAGCGACCAAAGGCGCTGCCTTTGGAAACCGCAGCCTTTTGAAAAAGGCTGGCGAAAACTTTTATAATAAGCGTTGCCAAAATCTCTTGGAGGTTTTGGCGGAGTATGATAAAATAAAAGAACAACATCAACAAAGGAAGTGCTTACACTTGAAACTGAACACCTTGGGAGTTGCCCATAAAATAATCGCAGAAAAGGTAAAAGCAGGAGATTTCTGTATCGACGCCACCGCAGGACGAGGCAATGATACGTCGTTTTTATGCAGCCTTGTCGGAGAAACCGGCAAAGTGATTGCATTTGATATCCAGCAGGATGCAGTCGATTCCACCAAAGCGCTGTTGCAATCCAAAGGCTATGACAGCATCGCTCAGGTTTTTTTGGACAGCCACAGCAACATGGATCAATATGCTCAGGAAAACAGCGTCGACTGCATCACTTTTAATTTCGGCTATCTCCCGGGGGGCGACCACAATATTTTTACCACACCGGCGACCAGTATTCCGGCGATTGAAAAAGGTTTGAAGCTGCTCAAACAAGGCGGACTGATGAGCCTGTGTGTTTACTACGGCGGCGACAGCGGCTTTGAGGAAAAGAATGCCTTGATGGAGTATTTCCGCACCATCGACAGCAAACAATATACAGTGCTGATTACCGAGTTTGCCAACCGACCGAACAATCCGCCGATCCCAGTGTTTATCTTAAAGCAGATTTAAAATTGTAAATGGTCTGTACAAAAATCAGAAATAAAAAGTTTACAATTTAGAAATATAAGAAAAAGATATGGATTCGTAAAAAATGATAATTTTATAACGAAACCATCCTAAAAAATAGTCAAAATAAAAAAATGAATCGAAAAAAATAAGAGAAACAGAAAAAAATGATTGAAAATGTCAATTTGTCTTTTGCGAATAAAATGGATATTCTATAAGATGCAAAAAGGGGTTGTCTGATATCATCAGGTAAAACTCCAAGATCGTATTCGCATCATCCGATCAGGAAAAACGCCGATTCTTTGGGATGAACCGGCATCAATGAAAGGAAGTAATATCCATGAGAAAAATCAGTACAAAGTGTATTGTAGCGGCATTGATTCTGTCAATGGGAATCAGCGCTGGTCTGCCGGCAGCGGCATCTACTGTATCCACTCAGGAGACAGCGGTAGTGGAAGAGGTTAGCACTCTTTCTGTCGAGGAAAAAGCAAAAGCATATTTTGCAAACTTCCCAGCTGACAAACACGTTGTTTCCGCAGCAGACTTTTTGGAAAAAGTAGCAGCCGGGGAAGCTATCTGTGTGCTGGACATCCGCTCCGCAGAGGATTATGACAAAGGACATATCAAAACAGCAATCAATGTTCCATACGGCGCAGATGTTGCAGAAGCTCTGGAGCAGATTCCAGATGACGTTCCAGTTATGGTTTACTGTTACAGCGGACAGACAGCCTCCCAGACAATCGCTCTGCTCAATCTTGCTGGAAAAAATGCTTACAATGTAAGCGGCGGCTTTACCGGTATTTCCAAGGAAGAAGCAGCAAAAGAGCTGACCACCAAAAAAGCAAATACATTTGGCGAAGAAACCTATACGGTTGACGCTGAGGTCAAAGAAGCAATTGCCGAATATTATGAAGTTGCTGCAAACAGCGGCAAGTTTAATATGAGTGCAGAACAGGTAAAGAATGCGCTTGCAGAAGATGAAATTTATTTGGTGGACATCCGTTCTGAGAATGATTATCTGAAATCTCGCATTGCCGGTGCAAAGAGAAATATTCCATTTGGTAAAGGAATGCAGAAGGCTCTGGCAACACTGCCAAAGGATAAAAAGATTGTGTTCCAGTGCTACAGTGGTCAGACAGCATCCCAGACATTGGCGATTGCAAGAATGATGGGTCTGGATGCGTACAGTTTGTCCGGCGGTATGGGTGCAAAAGAGGGTTCCGGCTGGCTGGGTGCAGGTTATGCAGTGGTAAAATACAGCACACAGCAGTTCTTGGACGCAAAGGTTGACCGCTATTTTGCAAATCTGCCGGAGAACAAAAACCAGGTTTCCGCAGCAGATTTCCTGAAGGCGATTGCAGAAGGTCAGGATGCAGTGATTCTGGATATTCGTTCTGCTGAAGATTATGCAAACGGTC
>CAMNVW010000141.1 GCA_946563605.1 uncultured Clostridia bacterium
GTGGTGTTCAACAAACCTGCGGATATGCCCTGCCATCAGTCCTGCGGTCATGCGGCAGATACGCTTGCCAACGTCTTTGCGGCGCATTGCGACCGTTTGGGGATGGATTTGATGTATCGTCCGCTCAACCGTTTAGACAGAGATACAAGCGGTGCGGTGCTGGTGGCGAAAAACCGCTTTGCCGCCGCTTCGGTGACCAACAATTTCCACAAGACCTATCAAGCGATTTTAGACGGTGTGCCGCCGCAGCTGCAGGGGCGTGTGGACGCGCCGATTCGACGGGAATTCCCCGAAGAAATGCGCCGCATTGTAGCATCCGACGGTCAGCGCGCGGTGACAAACTATCGGGTCTTAGCACAAAAGGATGGGCTGAGTCTCGTGGATTTTGTGCTGGAAACCGGACGTACCCACCAAATCCGGGTGCATAGGGCGAATTTGGTTTGTCCTTTTTTGGGCGACTAGCTCTACGTAAAGAAAAGCGACCTGATTTCCCGTCAGGCGCTGCACTGCCGGTTTATCGCTTTTACACAGCCGGTCAGCAAAGAAGAAATCGGCGTCAACTGTTCTTTGCCCGAGGATATGCAGGAATTATGTATCCGTATGGGTTTTCGTAAATCTGTATAACTATACTGCTGCAACAGCAGTGTCTGCAAGAGACAATTTTTGCAGCGGGTGAATAAAAATCCCTAAAGGCATAGGCACAAAAAAGAGAAGTGTGGTCGGAAATTGTGTGTGAATAGGACAAAACGACTGTCAAAAAAGCAGATAAGACTTAGCACTTCTCTGATAATTTATGCAAAACTAACAAAATAGAATTTGATAAATCTGTATAACTATATTACGGAAAAATCTACGCCTGCAAGGGATAATTTTTGCAGCGGGTGAATAAAAATCCCACCAATATGTGTGCGAAAAGGAGAAGCGTGTGAGGAAGTTATGCGAGAAATAAAGCCAAACGACTGTCAAAAAATCAGATAAGTCTTTGCAGTTCTTTGATAATTTATGCAAAACGAACAAAAATCAAAAACAATGAATATTTTTTCAAAAAATCTCTTGAAATTGCAAAAATATTCAGTATAATAAAAAACATCAATCCTGATAAAAACAAAATGTGTGATAAAAAACGGAGGACAACAACATGAAAAAAATAATCACAGCTCTTTTGAGCGCAGCGATGATCCTTTCCTTGACAGCGTGCAAAGGGGAGACCAAAGACGACAATTCCGCAGCGTCCGACGACAATAAGATTTATGTCGGCACCGAAGCAGGTTTTGCACCTTATGAGTATATGTCCGGTGACGAGGTTGTCGGCGTCGATATGGATATTGCGCAAGCCATCGCAGATGCAATGGGCAAAGAGCTTGTCATCAAAAACATGGACTTTGACGGCGCACTCAATGCAGTACAGCAGGGTCAGGTAGACTTTGTTGCGGCAGGTGTTTCGGTCGATGAGGAACGTCAGAAGGTGATGGACTTCTCCCACAACTATGTTGATTCCAGCGATGTCATCGTTGTCAACGAGAGCGCAGGCGTTGTCAATTCCAACGAAGACCTTGCAGATAAGATCATCGGCGTTCAGCAGGGCAACATCGCAGACTTCTGGGTAACCGACAGCTATCCGGACGCACAGATCAAACGCTACACCAAATTTGTACAGGCAGCGGAGGATCTCAAAAACAACAAGATTGACGCCATCGTTATGGACCTGTACCCAGCACAGGAGCTGGTAGCGGCAAACGAGGGTCTGAAGATTCTGGACGAAGAAAATCCGCTGTTTGTTGACCAGTATGCAATCGCTGTTAAAAAAGGTAATCAGGAACTGCTCGACAAAATCAATGAAGTGATCGATCAGCTGATTGCGGACGGCAAAATCGAAGAATTTACTGCAAAACACGCAAATCAATAATTGGTTTTTGGTTAGATAAAAACAAAACTTCCATACAGAACAAAATTGAGGGTTCAAACTTGAGCCCTCAATTTTGGACGTTTGAGAGGAAAAAACAAAACGAGAGAGGAACGGTGTTATCTTGGAGAAAATACTCGAACTGGGAGAGCGGTATTACAATGCCTTCATCGCGGAGTCGCGCTATCTTGCCTATCTGGAAGGTATCCGCAACACGCTGATTATTTCGCTGTTTGCGGTGCTGCTCGGCGCGCTCATCGGCGTTTTGGTCGCGGTGGTCAAATACTGTGCCAAGGAAAACGGCAACCCTGTCTTAAAGGTGCTTGATAAAATTTGCGGATTGTATGTCACCATCATCCGCGCGACTCCTGTTTATCTTCAGATTTTTATTATTGCAAATCTGATCTTCACCGCGCGTGACATGGAGCTTTACGCGGCGATTACCTGCTTCGGCATCAACTCCGGCGCGTATGTTTCCGAAATCATCCGCGCGGGCATCGAGTCGATCGACAAGGGACAGTTCGAGGCAGGACAAAGCTTAGGTCTTGGTCACGGCACAATTATGAAATCCATCATCCTGCCGCAGGCGATTAAAAATATTCTCCCTGCGCTGGGCAATGAGTTTATTACCTTGATTAAAGAGACCGCTGTTGCAGGTGCAATCGCCGTTACCGACGTCACCAAGGCGGCACAGTATATCGGTTCCAGAACATGGGATGTTCTGCCGCCGCTGTTTATTGCCGCAGGAATCTATCTTGTGATCGTGTTAGGCTTGACAAAGCTGCTGAATATCTTTGAAAGGAGGTTGGCTGCAAGTGATCACCACTAAAAATCTTTGCAAAAGCTTTGAAGGAACACAGGTTCTCAAAGGAATTAGTGAAACCATAGAAAAAGGGGAAAAGGTGGTCGTTATCGGACCGTCCGGTTCGGGCAAATCCACCTTTTTGAGATGCTTAAATTTGCTGGAAACACCGACAAGCGGTGAGATTTGGTTCGAGGGCAAAAATATCACCGACCCGAAATGTGACATTCAGAGGATCCGCCAAAAAATGGGGATGGTGTTTCAGCAGTTTAATTTGTTCCCGCATATGACCGTGCTGCAAAACATCACCTTTGCGCCGGTGAAACTGGGCATCATGAAGCAGGAGGAAGCCGAGGAAAAGGCAAGGGAGCTGCTCAAGCGCATTGGACTGCCGGACAAAGAAGATGCTTATCCGGCGCAGCTTTCAGGCGGACAGAAGCAGCGTATCGCCATTGTGCGCTCGCTTGCGATGAATCCAGATGTGATGCTGTTTGACGAGCCGACCTCCGCACTTGACCCAGAGATGGTCGGAGAGGTTTTGCAGCTGATGAAGGAACTTGCCGACGATGGGATGACGATGGTGGTTGTCACCCACGAGATGGGCTTTGCAAAAGAAGTTGCCACCCGCGTCATGTTTATCGACGAGGGCATTGTCAAAGAGCAGGCGCCGCCAGATGAATTTTTCGCGCATCCGAAGGACCCTCGCTTAAAAGAATTTTTGTCCAAGGTTTTATAAATTGATGTTTCTGCATACAAAAGGCTCCCCGCAAAGGGAGCCTTTTGTGTTCGTTTTTTATCGGCTGCCCTAGGAAATGATCAACCGTTCAATGCTTAGGGCTTTGCCTGTGTTCTGGTCGATTGTAATGAGGACGGCGTTCATCTCGACTTCCTCATGCTCGTACTCGAATCGGGAAGGGAGATTCGTCAAAAATTTTTGGATGATGATGTCCTTCTTCACACCAAGCACCGAATTTTTACCGCCGCACATACCAACGTCGGTAATATAAGCGGTGCCGTTTGGCAGGATACGCTCGTCCGCAGTCTGCACATGGGTGTGCGTGCCGACAACGGCAGAAACTCTGCCGTCCAGATAAAAGCCCATTGCCTTTTTCTCCGAGGTCATTTCCGCGTGGAAATCGACCAGAATATTTTTAACGTGGATTTCCTTTAACAGCGCATCTATTTTTTCAAACGGATTGCCGCAGGGTTCCATCCCTGCCTGTCCCTGCAAATTGATGACGCACAGCTGCCAGCGCAGCTTATCCAGAATAAACACGCCGCTGCCGGGTGCGCTGACATGATAATTGGCTGGACGGATGATGCCGTTTTGCTCATCGAGCACCGGAAAAATTTCCCGACGCTTTAAAACATGATTGCCGGTGGTGATGACATCGGCGCCGGCGGCAAACAGCATTTGTGCGCTGTCGGGGGTGATGCCGTTGCCTTCGGCAGAGTTTTCACCGTTGATGATGCAGGCGTCTACGCCATACGTTTTCTTTAAGCTGCCAATGTGTTTGGCGGCAAACTCGCAGCCTGATTTTCCCACAATATCGCCTAAAAACAAAACTTTCAAAATATTCTCTCCCATCTATTGGATGTTTTTTGGATGTATCTTCGCTTTCATAGATTTATTCTACACGACTCTTTTTTTGAAATCAACCCACTGATAAAAAAGAAACAGTTAATTTACTAGCGTAAATTAACTGTGGCGAGTTTGCAACAAGATTGCAAACATCGC
>CAMNVW010000142.1 GCA_946563605.1 uncultured Clostridia bacterium
ATACCAGGGTTGCAGATCGGTGCAATCGGCAGTCCGATCACCTTGCTTGTATCGTATGCGTCATACATCTCCTGATTATCCTCAGTCATAAAGCTGCGGATGTCATCGCGGATATAGTTAGAGGTCGCATCCGACTGCAAATACGGATATTCCGAACTGTTGTTCAAACGATTATGGAATACCGAAGAAACCATCTTCATGTTTTCCAAATCGGTCGCTTCTTTCTGAATGATCGATGCCAGCGTGATCAGGTTATCCAGTTCTCCTAATCCATTTGGAAGTCTTCTGATTTCCTGCATGACCTCGTTGTCTACCTTATTATCAAAGTTCTGGAAGAACTTCTTCACAACTTCCTGCCTGTTCATATTGGTAAAGAACTCGTAGGTATCCGGGAAGAGATAGCCTTCATATTTTCTGAAGCGCAGCGTTTCATCCGGTACCAGTCCGGCAAAATCATAGCTGTCGTAGCTGCCGGATTCCAAAGCGTCGTAAAACTCCTGTGCGGTGCAGACGTCATTTTCTTCCAGCAATTCCCCGATCTGCCGCTGTGTCATACCCTCTCGAAAGGTAATGCTGACAATGTCCGATTTCTCTCTGTTGCTTGCAAGGTGATCCATAATCTGGTCATAACCCCATTTATTATTGAGGACAAAGGTTTTTGCACGGAAAGTTCCTTCTCTGTTTTTGAGCTTTGCATACAGTTCAAAAACGATCTTCTCCGAGATAACGCCATTTTCCTGCAAGACCTCTGCCGTTTTGCTGACAGATGCCGCCTGTTCTTCATTTAATGTAACCTCAATCTGGCGATCCGCCTGACCTAAACCCAGCAGGTCGCTTGCGCTGACCAGCGCAAAATAAGCCAAAAAGATTGCGATGCCGACAAACACACAGATTAAAACAAAGCTTTTGGTAAAACGGCTGAACTTCGATTCATGCCGTTTGCGCTTCGGCGGTTCCTCAAAATCCCCGAACTGCGTCTGCCTGCTGAAAGAATCCGGCGCTACCTTCATATCTGCGTCGTCATCGTCCTGAGAAAACCATCTGGTATCCTCCGAGCGGTTTCCCTGCATCTTGTTTCCCTGGGGCTGATGCCCGCCGAAGTAACGGTTCAGCTGTTCCCGATCCCTTTCGTTTTTCATGTTTTAGTCCCCCTTCGTCCCCTATCCTATGTGCTGCCTGCATCTGCGGATATACCGGTCAGTGACCAACACATCGATCGGCACATCGTAACGTCCGCCGATCAGTCTCGGGCGCACACAATCGCTGTAATTGACGCCGATCTTTACGCCCTCAAAACCGGAAAGATAACGGTCGTAATAGCCTCCGCCATAGCCCACCCGATAACCGCGGAAATCATTGCAAAACGCAGGAACAATACAAACTGCCTTTTTGGTGTCCTTCAAGACCGGCAGCGTTTCATCCGGCTCCAAGATGCCATAAGCCCCTGCGTGCAGATCCGCCATGCTTTTGATCAGGTGCATCTTCATCTGACGGGTGTTTGCGATACACCTGGGCGCCGCGACCTGTTTTCCATCTGCCCACGCTTTTTCCATCAGCCTTCTGGTATCCACCTCAAGCTCTTTGGAAACATAGACGACCACCGTTTTTGCGCACCGGTACTGTTCCATCGCAATCAGTCTTTCATAGATTTCCCTGTCTTTTTTCTGTATCGTCTCCGGCGGCATTTCTCGGCGGAGTTTGCGCATCTGTGCGCGTATTTCCTTTTTATACTGCCGCAAATCTATTTTTGACATTGAATTTCATCCTTTATCGCCTGAGCCGCTTGAGCTCCCTTCAGACAGGAAATCAGTTCCAGCGCAAATGCCAGACAAACGCCCGCTCCTTTGGCAGTCACATAGCAGCCGTCCCTGACAACAAAATCTCCCTGGGCGCAGACTGCCCCTTTCGGCTCAAATCCCGGGAAAGCGACCGCGCGTCTGCCGTCCAGCAAGCCGCGCTTTCCAAGTATCGACGGCGCCGCACAGATTGCACCCACAAAGATGTTATGTTCATCGGCAAAATGAAGCCAACGGTCTACAACCGGCGAAGCGTCCAGATTTTGTGTACCCATTCCGCCGCCTGGCAGAACCAGCATCTCCATCTGTTCTTCGCTCACCTCGTCCGCTGTGATATCACACAAAAACGATACGCCATGCGCGCCTGTTACGATTTTGCCGCCATGTATCGCGGCGTTGGTTCCCACCGCCGCAGTCTGCACCTGCACACCAGCTCTTCTGAGCAGGTCTATTGGCGCTAATGCTTCCATTTCTTCAAATCCATTTGCCAAAAATACCGTTACCATATATTTCAGCTCCTTTTGTCTTTGTCCAATCTGCCTAATCCAAAATAAATGGACAGTACGCCTGCTGTGTCCGCTGCGGTCTATCCTCCCGCTGTGTATAAAAGCGGATCATCCCCGTCGGTGAAAGCGGCTGGTCAAAACCGGTTTCATTTTTTACCGCCGGCAGACGAACTGTCAGTCTCGCATCGGGGAACAATCCTCGCAGCGCATGAACAAGCCGCTGTTCATCCTCACCCTGCTCGGTTAAAAATTCCTTTGCGATAACCTCTTCCTTTTTATAACGATAGAAATTGCAGATTGCCTTCTGCTGATTGCCTTCCATCAAAGCATACAAGCCGCCGTGATAAAGCTCGCTTTCTGCCGCGGCAAACGGCATCGCCTGCTTTTCCCAAAGGACTGCATCCTGCGGCAGCAAACGCCGGTGCTGTTCATAATATTCATCGGCTGAAAGCGCTTTGAGTGAAAAGTTTCCTGCCGCAATGTTTTCCACCGGCGGGAAGGTCATCTGCCGCTTCATAAACCACGTTTCATAACCGCGCTTTTGATAGAACGAATATAACCGTGGCTCCGCCGGAGCCAGCAGCGCAAGGTCTTTGCCCTGCGCTTTCATTGCTTCGTCCGCATAGCTCAACAGCTTTGTGCTGATTCCTCTGCCCTGTGCCTGCGGCAAGGTTGCCACCGCGAAAAGATATCCGCCCTGATATTCCTTTATTTTTTCACCGCAAACTGCCCGATAGGTACACGGCAAAATCGTGAGCATCCCCAAAACGGCTTCATCTTCCCGATAGACCAGCGTTTGCTCCGGCTGGTAGCGCAGGGAAAAATATCTGTCCAGATAAGCGTCCTCCGCGCCAAAACATTCCCGCCAGATTGTCTTCATCTGTTCCACAGCGGCTTTATCTTCCGCTGTCAAAAATTCGATCCGTTCCACCTGTTTTATCCTCCGTATTACCGCGCGTCCTCTGCGAACCTTACGTTATACTTTTTCAGCAGGATGCAGGGGAAGTAAGAAAGCTTCGCTTTGCGCAGGCTCTCCATGCCGGTGTCATCCTCTCGGTTTATATAGGTGTAACCCTCGCAGCAATGCAGTGCAAACTGCTGATTGATCATCTGATAAGCGCCGCGAACATCCGCGAAAGCCTTTTCAAAGTGTACCACAAAGGTGTCGCTGTTGAGCGGGCGTCCCATCGTGTAAGCAACGATCTTTCCGTTTGCGCGGATGAACCCCCCGACCAGACCTTCTTCAAAAAAGTGGTCGAATGCGGCTTTGAGCGCGGCACGCTCTTTGAGCAGACCGCTGCCGAGGGACAGTTCGTTTTCCCTGCTCCATTCCTCGTTCATCTGCCAGCACTCGTCGATATTCTCTGCGGTGATTTTTTCAAACGTCCAGTCGGGATGTTGCTTTTTAAAAAAGTTGATATGATTGCGCTTGCCGCTGAACTGTCTGCCTTTGAGCTCTGCCAAAGATTCTCTGGTATAGATATAGTCAAAGTACGCGCGTTCTTCTTCGTATGCAAAGCGTCCCGGAAACAGCGTTTCCAGCTCTGCCTTCATCGGCTCCAGAATCAGAGAAATATTAAAGCTTACCTTGTTGTTTTCCGCGTCCTGTATCATCGCTTCAATGACCGGACGGACGTCTCCTCTGCCAAAGGGATAAAGATAGGAAAACTCCTTGAAGCCGCTGCGGACAATTCCAAAATCCCCCATCCGTGCAACTTCGGTCTGATGGACATATCCCCAGTTAAAAAGGTCGGTAAAGCTGTACTCGCAGCTGTTGTAATTGGAGTAACCCAGCAGTTCCTCCATCCATTCTTTATCCTGTAACGTAATTCTGTGAAAATCCAAGCAAACGATCCTTTCTATTTTTTATCACACTTTTTTACAAGTTTCTTGTAAGAACATAAAACGGCGCGCCGGAGCGCAGATGGCTGACGGCAGCGGTACATTTCGGGCTTACACAGCCCGAGCCACTGTTTCGGTTTCTGCAAACCGGTAAACTATTTGTGGGGGAGTATCCCCCACACCCCCTTTTTTAGATGTGGGCTTACGCAGCCCACGCCTGCGGTTACTTTTGTGTAACGACAAAAGTAACCAAAAGCGTTTACAAGAGGAAGTTTCCTCTTGTATATCTCCTCTTGAAG
>CAMNVW010000143.1 GCA_946563605.1 uncultured Clostridia bacterium
ACACAAAGCCTGTTGCAAAACGAAACTGTAAGCGTGACTTGCAACCCCCAGATAAACTTTCCGGTTTGCTGAAACCGAAACAGAATCTCGGGGGAGTGGGGGACACGCCCCCACAAAAACTTTCCTAGCTTCTTGAAGCTAAAAATGAGGGAATGGGGCAGTAGCCCCACATCTAAAAAGGGGGAGTGGGGGACACGCCCCCACAAAAAGCTTTCGACTTTCCAGAAAGTCAAAATAAAACTCGGGGGTTGGGGGAACTCTCAAAAAAGATTTTGTTCTCTGCCTTGCGTTGTACCACAGAATTTGATACAATATTTGAGGTCGTTCATTATCAAAAAGAAGGAATGTTTTCGAGGAGGCTTTTTTCATGGGAGAAAAGAAAAAACAGTTTCAAGTCGGTGAGGTGGGCTTGTACGACGCGCGTCAGCTGGGTGTTCCCAAAATGCTGGTGCTGGGTGTGCAGCATACCTTCGCCATGTTTGGCGCAACAATTTTAGTTCCGATCCTGACAGGATTGAGCGTATCGACCACTCTGCTGATGGCAGGTCTGGGAACCTTGCTGTTTCATTTGATTACGAAAGGAAAGGTGCCTGCGTTTTTGGGTTCTTCCTTTGCGTTTTTGGGCGGATATTCCGCAGTTGCGCCGAAGCTCGCAGACGGCGCAGCAAATACAGAACTGCTTCCATATGCCTGCGGCGGCGTTCTGGTGGCAGGTCTGGTGTATGTGCTGATGTCGGGGCTGATCTCCCTGTTTGGTATCCGCAAGATCATGCGGTTTTTCCCGCCGGTCGTAACAGGTCCGATCATCATTTCCATCGGCTTGATCTTAGCGCCTACCGCGATCAGCAACGCAAGCCAAAACTGGCTGCTTGCAATCATTGCGCTGGCAGTCATCATTGTCTGCAACATCTGGGGCAAGGGCATGGTCAAAATCGTGCCGATTTTGCTGGGCATTTTGGTTTCCTATGTGGTTGCGATTTTGATGGGCGAAGTGAATTTTGAGGCAATCAACAGCGCACGCGTCTTTGCAATGGCGCCGATCACCCTGCCGAAATTCAGCGTCAGCGCCATCATCACCATCATGCCGATTGCGCTTGCAACCATGATGGAGCACATCGGCGATATGGCGGCAATCAGCGCAACCACAGGCAGAAACTATCTGTCCGACCCGGGACTGCACCGCACACTGCTGGGTGATGGTCTTGCGACCACCTTTTCCGCGATGTTTGGCGGACCGGCAAACACCACCTACGGTGAAAACACCGGCGTGCTTGCTTTGACGAAAGTTTACGACCCGCGTGTGATGAGAATTGCGGCGCTGGCTGCAATCCTGCTTTCCTTCTTCCCGAAATTCGGCGCGGCAATCGAAACAGTTCCGTCCGCAATTATCGGAGGAGTATCCTTCATGCTGTACGGAATGATTTCCGCTATCGGTATCCGCAATGTGGTTGAAAACAAAGTGGACTTTACCCAGAGCCGCAACCTGATTATCGCGGCGGTTATCCTGGTCAGCGCCTTAGGCTTTGACTCCATCGGCGGACTGACCCTCCATATCACCGAAACACTGACGCTCAATCTGTCCGGCTTGGCGATTGCCGCAATCGCAGGAATTGTCCTGAATGCCATCATCCCGGGCAACGATTATCAGTTTGGCGGCGAAAACAATCCGAAGCATGAGCCGATCATTATAGAGGAATAATCCAAAAAGGATTCTGGCATAAAGTCAAGCGGATTTTCATAAGTGAATAGCAGGCGCGGTGAAAGCATCGCCCTGCATTTTTTTGCAGAAAAGATGATTTTTAGGCTATTTTTAACATAATCGTAAAAAAGATATGCTATACTGTCTCAGAGACAAAAGAAATTTTTAAAGAGGGATTCTATGAAAAAGACAGTTTCAATCCTGGGCTCCACCGGTTCCATCGGCACGCAGAGCCTGACCGTCTGCCGCAAGATGGGCTATCGGGTGGCAGCCCTCAGTGCGCACAGCAATTGGAAGCTGCTGGAACAGCAGATTCGGGAATTTTCGCCGCGGTTTGCCGTGCTCACCGACCCCGACGCGGCAGAGCTGCTCAAAGAAGCGGTGAAGGACACATCGACCGCGGTGCTGTGCGGAATGGACGGCATCCTTGAGGTCGTTTCCCATACCGAGCAGGATACCGTCATCAATGCGCTGATGGGCGTTGCAGGACTGCTGCCGACGGTGAAAGCCATCGAAGCCGGCAACAATGTCGCGCTTGCAAACAAGGAAACGCTGGTTGCGGGCGGCAAGCTGGTGACTGAGCTTGTTAAGAAAAAGGGCGTTTTGCTCACGCCGATCGACAGCGAACATTCGGCGATTTTTCAGTGCTTGCAGGGAAACGAACGCAAGAGCGTCAAACGGCTGATTATTACTGCTTCGGGCGGTCCATTCTATGGAAAGAGCAGAGAGGAACTCAAGGGTATTAAAAAGGAACAGGCGCTCAAACATCCAAACTGGAGCATGGGCGCGAAAATCACCATCGACTCCTCCACGCTGATGAACAAGGGCTTGGAGTTTATCGAGGCGATGTGGCTGTTCTCGATGCCGCCGGAAAAAATTGATATTGTCGTTCATCCGCAGAGCATCATCCACTCGATGGTGGAATATGAGGACGGCTCGGTGATGGCACAGATGGGTGCGCCGGATATGATGATCCCGATTCAGTACGCGCTGACCTGGCCGCACCGCTATGATTCTCCGGCAAAACGGCTTGATTTGCTGACTTGTGGGGAGCTGACTTTCAAAAAGCCGGATATGCAGACCTTTACCTGCCTTGCCGATTGCATCGAAGCGGCAAAACGCGGCGGCTTGTATCCGTGTGTGGTAAACGGTGCGAATGAGGAGGCAGTCTCTTTGTTTTTGCAGGATAAAATAGGCTACCTTGATTTGTTCACAGCGGTACATCAGGCGCTTGACCACTTTCAGCTGGGGGATTACTCCACAGTGGAGCAGGTGCTTGAAGCAGATAGGAAAGCCAGAGCCTTTGTACGGGAATTATTTTCCCAAAACGGTGAACAATAATTTGCCAGCCCAATCTGCCATAGAACAGATTGAACATACAGCATACGGGAGGGAAATGAGATGAATCTAATCGTGACAATTTTGTTGGCGGTGCTGATTTTCGGCGCGATCATTATGATTCACGAGCTGGGGCATTTTTTGACTGCCAAGGCGGTGGGAATCGCTGTGCCGGAGTTTTCCATCGGAATGGGTCCGAAGCTGTTCCAATTCACAAGGGGAGAAACGGACTATACCTTGCGGCTTTTTCCAATCGGCGGCTATGTCGCGATGGAGGGCGAGGATGAACAAAGCACAGATATGCGCGCGTTCTGCAACAAAAAGCCTGCACAGAAGATTCTGGTGATTGCGGCAGGAGCCGCGATGAACCTCCTTCTGGGGCTGCTGATCATGCTGGGAATCGTTTGTTCAAGACCGGTCGTTACAAGCACGCAGGTGAGCTATTTTGATCCGGCGGCGGTAAGCAGTGAGAAATTGCAGCTGGGCGATGAAATCATCAAAATCAACGATTACAAGGTCCACACCGCAAACGATTTGATCTATGCTTTTGTGGATGTGGGCACGAAACCGGTGCAGATGACTGTGCGCAGAAACGGGGAAATCATAAAGCTTGCGGATGTCCCGTTTGCCTATGAACAGATAGAAGGTCAGACCATCGTGAAGCTGGACTTTAAGGTGCAGGGTGTGAAAAAAACGCCGCTGCTGGTGCTCAAAGAATCGTGGTATATGACCACCGGCGTCGTCAAGCAGGTCTGGAGCTCCTTCGGCAAGCTGATCACCGGACAGTTTGAGATGAACCAGCTTTCCGGTCCGGTCGGCGTCACCCAGATGATCGGCGAGGTTGCCTCCACAAAGGATTATTCCAATATCTTTTTGATGGTGGCGTTTATCACCATCAATATCGGTATCTTTAACCTGCTCCCTCTGCCGGCGCTCGACGGCGGACGGCTGCTGTTTTTGTTCCTCGAATTGCTGCGCGGCAAGCCGGTCGCGCCGAAGTACGAGGGCTATGTTCATGCGGCAGGTTTGTTTTTGCTGATGGGGCTGATGCTGATCGTCACCTTTAACGATATTGTGAGATTGATAAAAGGATAAAAGCGAAGGAGAAGAAAACATGAGCGGTCATCGCAGAAAATCAAAGCAGATTTTGCTTGGAAATGTAAAAATTGGCGGAGATGCGCCGATTACGATTCAGTCGATGCTCAACACGCCTGCGGAGGATTTTGAAAAGAGCGTCGAACAGGCAAAGCGTCTGGAAGCGGCAGGCTGTGAGATCATCCGCGCAGCCATCCCGAATATGCAGTCGGTGAAGCTGATCGAGCATCTGAAACAGGCGGTCAGCGTTCCAATCGTTGCGGATATCCATTTTGACTACCGCCTCGCGCTGGAAGCAGTGG
>CAMNVW010000144.1 GCA_946563605.1 uncultured Clostridia bacterium
AACAATACGAATCCACCCTTCAAAAATTATCCGGTGGATGATTTTTGACAGTATAAATTTTCTTAAAGCAGAAGAACAGCAGGTTTCACTTCGTGAAACGGTACTTCCGTACCACTGCATCGAAACAGCTTCTGTGCCCCGCACGTTTTTATTTTTTATATTTATATTATTTTTGTTTTGGATATTTCGCACTCTGCGGAGTGCGCCCAAAGGCTTTGCCTTTGAAAACCATGAGCTTTTTGAAAAAAGCTCGACCAAAAACTTTTATCTTCTTAAAAAACCTCCGTATGAAAATACGGAGGTTTTACGAAATCTTACTTTTCAGAGCGGTCTACATAGTGGGTATGCAGCAGCTCATGCGCCAAATGGCTATTCGGTTCACCCAGATATTCGCTGTAAAGCGTCTGAACATCTGGGTTTTTATGCGACTGACGAAGAGGCATATTTTTATCCACCTTGTACAAGCCGTCCATGCGGTGCTCTTTGATTGCCGCTGTGGTTCTGAATGGCTGACCGCCGCCGCCTACGCAGCCGCCTGGACAGCACATAACCTCGATAAAGTGGTAGTCCGCCTCACCTGCACGGATTTTATCCATCAGCACTCTTGCGTTCTTTAAGCCGTTTGTGATGGCAACCTTGACCGGCGTACCATCAAGGTCAAGGGTCGCTTCTTTGATGCCCTCATGACCTCTGCAAGCGGTGAAATCCAGGCTTTCCGGTTCTTTGCCGGTGACTACTTCATATACGGTGCGGATTGCCGCCTCCATAACGCCGCCGGAAGTTCCAAAGATGGCACCTGCGCCGGAACCGAGTCCGAGCGGATGGTCAAATTCCTCTTCCGGCAGGAAGTTAAAGTCCAGTCCTGCCATACGAATCATCTTGCCGAGCTCTCTTGTAGTCAAAACAACGTCTACGTCCTGATAACCGGAAGCATTCATCTCTGGACGCTGGCACTCATATTTTTTCGCAACGCAAGGCATAATCGACACAACAAAGATTTTATCCCTTGGAATACCCATCTTATCCGCATAGTATGTCTTTGCGATTGCACCAAACATCTGCTGCGGAGATTTACAGCTGGAAACGTGCGGCAGCAAATCAGGATAGGTCTTTTCCACAAAGTTGATCCATCCCGGGCTGCAGGAGGTAATCATCGGCAGCGTACCGCCGTTTTTCATGCGGTCGAGCAGTTCGTAACCTTCCTCCATGATGGTCAGGTCGGCAGAAAAATCAGTATCGAATACCTTATTAAAGCCAAGGCGTTTCAGCGCCGCTACCATCTTGCCGGTTGCGATTGCACCGCGTTCCATCCCAAATTCTTCACCGATGGCAACACGAACAGCCGGAGCTGTCTGAACAACAACAAATTTGTCCTTGTCATCCAGCGCGTTCCAAACCCGTTTGGTATCATCTTTTTCATAAAGCGCGCCAACCGGACAAACCGCCACACACTGTCCGCAGTATACGCAAGGAGATTCGCTGAGCGGTTTTTCAAAGGCAGTGGTAATCTTAAAATCGGTGGAACGGCCTGCATAGCCGATTGCATTGGTGGTTTGGATCGCCTGACAAGTCTCTACACAACGTCCGCAGCGAACGCATTTTGTCATATCGCGCACCAGAGCCGGATTGCTCATCTCTTTCGGAACTGGCTTCCAAACCGGATCAAAGATATTGCCGCGGATATTGTATTCCGCCGCAAGGTTTTGCAGCTCGCATTTGCCGTTCTTCTCACAGTGCAGGCAATCCTGCGGATGGTTCGCAAGGATCAGCTCCAAAATGGTCTGACGCGCTTTGCGCACCTTTGTAGAATTGGTTGTGATGTCGCCTGCTTCATCCACCAGATTGTTGCAGGCAGTTTTTAATCTTCTGCTGTAACTGTCCTCTACCAGACATACACGGCAGAATGCACGCACGCCGAGGTCAGGGTGGTGACACAGGGATGGAATCTTGATTCCGATTTTCTTTGCGGCTTCCATAATGGTGGTACCGGATGGTACGGTTACCGGAATGCCGTCAATTTTAATTGTAACCATCTTATTTGGATCAATATGCATACTGGTCACCATACTTTCTGCTATTTAAACAAACCGGACAAATCCCGTTGATATGCGCCTGAAATTCCTCGCGTCTGTGCTTCAGACAGGAATCCAAGGCTGTGGCTGCGGACTGTCCCAGACCGCAGGAAGAAGCTGTCGCCATTGTGAAGGACAGTCTTTCCAGACGTTCAAAGTCTTTTTCGGTTGCAAGTCCTGTCGCAAAGCGGTGTAGAACCATGTACAGCTGGCGGTTGCCCTCACGGCACGGAACACACTTGCCGCAGCTTTCGTGGATAAAGAACTCGGATACCTTTTTCAGATAATCAATGATGCAGACGGTGTCGTCCAGTACAACCACCGCACCCGAACCGATGCTCAGTCCAACCTTCTTTAAGGAGGTGTGGTCATATCGGGTATCCAGCTGTTCCGGGAATCCGATTGGACCGGACTGTCCGCCTAAATGATATGCTTTCAGTTCTTTTCCGTCCGGAATACCGCCGCCAAATTCAGGGTCAAAAATAATGTCGCGCAGCGTTACGCCGCCAATCGGCACTTCAAAGGTACCTCTGCGATTGACATTGCCGGACAGACAGATCAGTTTTGTGCCGCCGGAATCCTCGGTACCCAGTTCCTGAAATGCTTTTCCGCCCATGTTGATGATTTGCGGAACACTTGCAAAGGATTCAACGTTGTTTACCAGTGTTGGCATCGAGTACAGGCCAACCTCCGCCAGATGCGGCGGTTTTACACGCGGACGTCCGGTTTTTGCTTCGATGGAATTGAGCAGACCGGAGTTTTCGCCGCAGATATATGCGCCCGCACCGGAAACGATGTGAACATGAAAATCAAAATGGGAACCCATAATATCGTTTCCCAGATAATTTGCCTTGACAGCATTGTCGATTGCTGCCTGGAACAATTTTTGAATCTCACGATATTCGCCGCGGATATAGATGTATCCGTCATGAGAATCAAACACATATCCTGCAATCGCCATACCCTCGATGATGCTCAACGGGTCTTTTTCCAGTAGCACCTTATCTTTAAAGGTGCCTGGCTCACCTTCGTCCGCGTTGCAGACGATGTACTTCGGGTCGCCTTCGATTTCATAAAGCTGCTTCCATTTTTTGCCTGCCGGATAGGAAGCGCCGCCTCGGCCAAGCAGTTTTGCGTCGATGACCTCGTTGATAATCTCCATCGGAGACATCCCCATTGCTTTTTTCAAAGCTGAAAAGCCGCCATGCGCAACGTAATCCGCCACCGAATCCGGTCGGATCGCGCCGCAGCGAGCTGTTAAAAGCTGTATTGTCTTAGACATAATATGACATCCTTTCCTCAATGTCCGCCGTTATTGGGCTTTTTCTCTGAGTTCGTTGAGAATCTTTCTGATACGCTCCTCATTGAGGTTTCCGTATACCTTATCTCCGACCTTGATGACCGGACCGATATTGCACGCACCAACGCATGGCATATACTGAAGGCTGAACATTCCGTCCGGTGTGGTTTCTCCGAAATTGATGCCCAACTCTTTGCGCAGGAATTTTGCCATCACATGGGATTTGGAAATATAACACGGCGCGTTATTGCACACCTCGATGATATATCTGCCCTTTGGTTTGGTTTCCAACATTGCGTAAAATGTCAGGATGTCATAAAGCTGTACCAGTGGAATATCCAGCTTTTCTGCTACCACTTTCGCACTTTCTTCACTGATGTAATTTTGTCTGCATTCTCTCTGAATTTCAATCAGAATCGAAAGAAGATGTTCTTTATCTCCTCCGCACTCCTCGATGATTTCCAGAACTCGTTCTTTGCTCAGAGTATCTGTTGCCATCTTCAAAATCCTCCCTAAATCTGAAAAGCGCACGCCGAAGCACAATTTTCAGGGATCTATCCTTGTGTCTTTATTCAGCATGCTGATTGTTTGCTTCAAAGAACATTGTCTTTGACTGATATCGTAAAACCTATACTCTAACCATTTTACCTATACACAAAAATTATAAATCTTTATCATTTTACCGTCAAGTGCCGCATCCCTTATCAGTTTTGTTTCTTTGCTTCTTTCTTCATCTCTCTCAACAAAACTTTACCACAGTAAACTACTTTTTCTCTATTTCCCGTTTCCTTTTTTATCTACTTTATCTGTAGTATTCATCATGTTTAACATTGTTCTACTGATTTCTTTCTCTTTTTGTACAAATTTTTGTTTTGAGATAAAAATAAAGTTTTGGGTCGAGCTTTTTTCAGAACCGGCTTGAAGCCGGAGACAGTTTCGCGCTATGGTTTGTTAAAAATCTGCATTTCATAACGCGGAAGTTGCTCGCGTTAACACACTCGCTCGTTTGAGCAAAACAAAAGTTTTCGTCCACCTTT
>CAMNVW010000145.1 GCA_946563605.1 uncultured Clostridia bacterium
CATCCGGCATTTTTCCTACGCACTCAAACACAGCATAGGTGTGCGCCGGAATTTCAACGATATCGAATCCACCCTCCGCTACCGGCGCGCCGTTATATTCCACACCGATACCATACGGAAAACCGGAATTTGCCATTTCATTGGAAAAGCACACGCCCAACACACCATGCAGATTTTCAAACTTGCCGTATCGGCACAGCTTTTCCATCGTTCCATCCTGCGAACATTCGCCCCAAAATGCGGAGATATCCGCCGTCGCTGTATCCCCCTGCGGCTTAAACACCTGTTTTTTCTTGCAGAGCAAAGTGAACGCTTCCTTTTTTTCAATCCTGTAATACATCGTGCTGCCTCCTGACAAAATCAATTTTACGGACAGTCTGGAATAGGATTTGACCGTTTTGCCGCGCCTTGCCTGTGTGGGTGTGATTCCATGAAAGCGCACAAACGCCCTTGTAAAGCTTTCCGGCGTTTCATATCCATATTTTGCGGCGATGTCGATAATCTTATCGTTTGTACGGCACAGTTCTTCCGCGGCTAATGACAGCCGCCGCATCCGAATATAATCCCCCAGCGAAAATCCGCAGAGCATCCCGAACATCCGCTGAAAATGAAACACCGACGAATACGCTTGCTTTGCAGCCTCGCTGTAATCGATTTCCTCGGTCAGATGCGCTTCGATGTAATCCAGCGCGCGCTGCATTCCGGTAATCCAATCCATATCCATCCCCCTTCCGTATGCTTTTAGGATACCACCTTTTCTCTTATTCTTCTTGACCTGCTGTGCTCATTGGTGCAAGGGTTATTGAGAAAAACCATCCCTTCATTTTTCACAAAGGGATGGTTGATTGCTTTTCCAATGACCATTTTTACATATCATCTAAAAATAAATTATTGTATTTTTATTTTGCTTCAGCAGCCTTTTTGATTGGCAGCCAGACTTCATACCTTGCGTTCTGTGGGTTTGGCTCCAGATAAACCTCAATATCCGGCGCGTCCGCATACTCATATCCAGAGGATGGCAGCCACTCAGTTATGATGCGCCTTTGCAAATCCGTGATTCCTTCCGGCATTTTGCCTTGTCCTGGGAAAATTGCCCAAGTACACTCAGGAATGATTGCCTCCTGCATCCCCTCCAAAAGTGGAGCTTGGGACGCCACTGCGATATAATACTTCCATTCCTCTCCAACGGTGTTGCTGCAAACCCCTAAGATTCCGGTTGGATGCTTTTCCGATGGAACGATCAGCTGTGCCAGACGCGCTACATCGCCGGACATTGCTGCCTTTGTCCACATCTGTGGCACCTTCTGTGTATTTTCTTCCAGAGTGCTGCCAACGGTTTCTCCGATACCAACAATACGGAACGCCGGTTTTGTTTCGATGCGATATTTCAATTCTGCTTCCCCCTTAATCATAATTTGAAAGCGGATACGTGGAAATGCTTTCAGCATCGTTCCTTCCTTTTTGGCTTCGGAAGGCGCGAAACCATGAACCGACTGAAATGCGCGGTTAAACGCCGTCGGCGAATCGTACCCATAACGCAACGCTGTGTCCAGCACCTTTTCACCGTTGTGCAGCCGTTCTGCCGCAAGGGACATCTTCCGCCGGCGCAGATACTCCGACAGCGACATTCCTGCCAGATAAGAAAACATACGCTGATAGTGGAAGGCTGAACATCCTGCCAATTTCGCCGCCTGCGCAATATCCGTCTTTCCCTCCAGATGTTCCTCCAGATAATTCAACGACTCATTCAAAGCTGAAATCCATTCCATCCATTTTCTCCCCTCTCATCCTTATTATAAAGAAAGCAGATTAAAAAATCCTCTCTTTTTCCTGCCTTTTTCAGGCAGGTTTTTCCAGTGTTTTATTTGATTGATCAAATTGTCATTTGACCAGGCAGGTTTTCCTTTTCACGCAGAAATTCTCCGCGCGACGGCAATGCCTTTGCAAGATAACGGTGCTCGTCCTCCAGCGTTCCCTCCTCATAAAGGGCCGCGTCGGAGACGATCGAACCTTTGGTCAGCTTCATCACCTGCACACCCTGCTGGTCTTTGGTCGCCTTTGGCTGAAGCGCGCCGGTGTGCAGAAGCAGTATCCTGCCGTTGCTCGCGGTCATCAGCACCTTTGCATCCTCCCGAATACAAAGCACCGCCCCTACCTTTTCCTTGGTGCTGTACGCGTTGACCAGCTTGCGGCGGTTGGTTTTGGTTTCATAGGCGCTGAGATTGATCTTCGCCGCCTTGCCGTTTTCAAAGAAGAACAGCATATATCCCTGATAATCCGGCGTTACCGCCATATAGATGACATTCTCGCCCTCGTCCATGCCGAGCTTTGCCGGCACAAAATCTCCTAAGACGCTCGCTTTGGTATCGTCAAATTCGCTTGCGCGCGTTTTATAGACCTGCCCTTTATCGGTGAAGAACAACAGGTTGTCCGTGTTGCCGCCCACGATATGCTGGCGAACACAGTCGCCCTCTTTCAGATAATGCTCGCTGGACATTCTGAACGACTGCGGTGTGATCTTCTTAAAATAACCTTCCTTTGTAAAGAACAGATGAACCGGATAGTTTTCAATCTGCACTTCCTCTGTAAAGGTTTTGATCTCCTCCTGCATCAGCAAAATGGTGCGGCGCGGCTGTGCGTAGTTTTTGATGACGTTTTTGAGCTCCGCAATGATGATTTTGCTGATCTTCTTCGGGTCATCCAGAATCGACTGCATCTCGTCGATTTCATTCTGAAGTTGTCCGACCTCCTCGGTGCGCTTGAGGATATATTCGCGGTTGATGTGGCGCAGCTTGATTTCCGCTACATACTCCGCCTGCACTTCGTCGATGCCGAATGCAATCATCAGGTTTGGAACGACCTCTTCCTCCAATTCGGTTTCCCGAATGATTTTGATTGCCTTATCAATATCCAGCAGGATTTTCTGCAAACCTTGCAGCAGGTGCAGCTTCTCCTGCTTTTTCTGCAAATCAAAATAAACTCTTCTCTTGACGCACAGTTTGCGGAACGCAATCCATTCTTCCAATATTTCGCGCACACCCATCACCTTCGGCGTACCGCCGATGAGGACGTTAAAGTTACAGGAAAAGCTGTCCTCCAATGGGGTGAAGCGATAAAGCTTCTGCATGACGGTATCTGGATCGACGCCGCGCTTTAGGTCGATTGCAAGCTTTAAGCCGGACAAATCGGTTTCATCGCGCATATCCGAAATTTCACGGATCTTGTTGTTCTTGATGAGATCGACCACCTTGTCGATGATGGCTTCGATGGTGGCAGTCGGCGGAATCTCGGTAATTTCGATGCAGTTGCAGGATTTATCATAATTCCACCGCGCCCGAACCTTAAACGAGCCGCGTCCGGTGCGGTAAATTTTATTCATCTCCTGCGGATTATAAATCAGCTGACCGCCGCCCGGAAAATCCGGCGCAGTCAAGGTCAGCGACAACTCATGCTGGGGATTTTTAATCAGTTCGATGGTGGTATTGCAGACTTCCTCCAGATTGAACGGGCAGATCGAGCTTGCCATACCAACGGCAATACCGGTGTTTGCGTTGACCAAAATGGTCGGAAAGGTGACCGGCAGCAGGGTCGGCTCTTTTAATTTGTTGTCGTAGTTGTCCACAAAATCGACGGTGTCCTTGTCAATATCCCGAAACAGCTCCTGACAGATCGGGTCAAGCTTTACCTCGGTATATCGGGACGCCGCGAACGCCATATCTCTGGAATATGCCTTGCCAAAGTTTCCTTTGGAATCGACATAAGGGTGCAGCAGCGCCTCGTTGCCGCGCGCAAGACGCACCATCGTTTCATAGATCGCCATATCTCCGTGAGGATTCAGCTTCATAGTGGAGCCGACCACATTCGCAGACTTTGTACGGGAGCCGGTCAGCAGTCCCATTTTATACATGGTATACAGCAGCTTGCGGTGAGACGGCTTAAAGCCGTCGATCTCCGGTATCGCGCGCGAAACGATGACGCTCATCGCATACGGCATATAGTTTTTTTCAAGGGTGTAGGTAATGTTCTGGTCGATTACCTCACCGGCGTGTTCGATGTACGCCTTTGCGGCAGTCGGACGCGGATCATTTTCTGTCTTTTTCTTTCGTGCCATATTTTATATCCTTTTATCTTCATATATAGGGAGTTTTTTAGGGGTGCAAGTCACGCTTACAGTTTCGTTTTACAACAGGTTTTGCGTTGCGTGACCTTGAGAATGGAACTGCGTTCCATTCTCCCTAGTTCCTACAAACTAGTTTCAGGCTTACGTAGCCCATGCCACTGTTTGACCTTCGAGAAGGTCGGTAGCTTTTTGTGGGGCTGCTCGCCCCACTCCCTCGGGAACTTTCTTGTGTGAAGAAAGTTCCACAAAGAGCAC
>CAMNVW010000146.1 GCA_946563605.1 uncultured Clostridia bacterium
GTGAGCAGGTTTGTGATGATGAAATCAGGACGAATCTTTTCGTTGATAACGATGTTCGTCGCGCCTGGGTGGGTGATATTTGCAGCAAGCTCTGCAAAAAGTTCCTCCAAATCAGCGGCGTCCGGTGTGACAGCAACGTGGGAATCGTTCGGATCGGTTGCCCAGTCGTTTAGCGCGTCAATGTCGATACCATCCGAACCGATCAGACCGATGACATAGATCACGATTCCCTGCGCTCTTGCAGCAGCGGCAACGGGTGCAGGAGGTCCGCCGGCAGTTGTTTTGCCGTCGGTGAACATTACGATGACTTTGTGGTTGTTGGAGCTTGGGTCAAACAACTGGATCGCCTTGGTGAAAGCATCCGCGTGATTGGTGTTGCCGTCGGCAGTCAGATCATCGACAGCAGCTTTCAAGTCAGCGACAGAGGTGATCATCTGCGTATCGGTGGTAGCAGTGGTAGCAAAGCTGACAATACCGATATGGCTGCCGGAGCCGATAACGCCGTCTTTTACACCGTCGGTGGCTTCTTCAATGATGTCGATAAAGGAGTTTGCACCGAGCTTCAGATTGGCAAGAGCGTCTCCCTCCATACTGCCGGAGCGGTCAAGAACGAGCGCAATGTCGGTTGGATTGGTGGTAATGTCCGGCGCAGCGGTGAGCGCCAGAGTAACTTTCAGCGTGCCGTCGCAATCAATTTGCTGCAAGCTGATGGTTTTATTTGAGTTGGTAATTCCCATGACGGATTCTCCTTTTTATCATATATTGGTTTCATGTTGGGAGTTTATAACAATGAACGTGTTTGGGATTTTGGCAAGTTGGACAATGGGGAATAGAAGCCGCTGTCTGACGGCTCCTGTCTTATACTATGCACTGTGAGGCAGAAGGTTCCCCACTTCAAAAAGCTGCAAAGAAAAAGGAGAATGGTGGATAAGCGCAATCATCACAAATAAAAACGGGTGCGGCACTGTATATAGTGCCGCACCCGTTCGTTTGTGGATGCAAATGGTTATGCGGTTTTATTTTGCCTTAGCAATATCGGATTCGAGGGTGCAGTCGATGCCCCGTTCCTGTAAAAAGATGCGGACAGCTTGTTCGATCAGGTCACAGCTCTTGTCAATACCAAGCAAAGAGGTGTTCAGGCATAAATCGTAGGTTCTGGAATCGCCCCAGTCCATGCCGGTGACGGTGCGGTAATATTTGGCACGATCCTTGTCCATGCGTTTGAGCTTCTTTTTCGCCTCTTCCTTGCTGACACCGTAGACCTTGGCAATGTGGTCGATGCGGTCTTGCATATCGGAAGAAAGGAAGATGCGGATACAGTTGGGGTTATCCCGCAGGAGGTAGTCGGCGCAGCGTCCAACGATGACGCAGCTTCTGCTGCTGGCAAATTCACAGATTAAACGGCTCTGCACGCCAATCAGCTCTGCTTCGGTGGTGGTATAATTAAATGCCATACTGTTGCCGCCATAGGCGACAGGAAAGACATTCTGCATAAAATTCATCGAGCGTTCATCAATGCTGGCGAGGTACGCTTCATCTACATCCAGTTCCTTAGAAGCACTGGCAAGAATCTCACGGTCATAATAATGGATGCCAAAGCGGTTGGCAAGTTCCTTGCCGACCATTCTGCCGCCGCTGCCGCGTTCACGGCCGATGGTGATAACAAATTTCTGATTGTTCTTCATAAGGACACCTCCTTCATACCCCTATTATATCATAAAAAACAAAAAATTCAATTTAAAAACGAAAATTTTTGTGGGTTTAGCTGGGGAACAGCGTTTTAAGCCTTCGGCAGTTCCGTAATCTCCAGCTAATTTAGTGGTGCATATTAACTCTGAATCAGTGAACTAGCAACCAGATTTTCAGAATATGGTTCATTTTTTTTGAGAAATTTTATGACGGAATTGTGATAAAAACCGCATGAGAAATTTGAAAATTCTGAAAATGGTTTTATATGCTATTGACAAAAGCGATGGGAAAGAGATCAATTATTTATTGAGTTAGCGACCGCTAATATAAAGGGGGTCGCTTTTATTAGGGACATGAGTTAGCAGTTGCTAATCGTATTGACAACGAAAAATAGAGGAGAAGAATGGAGGAAATTGAGATGGAAACATGGCAATATATCATTTGCGTATTTGCGGTTCCAGCCTTTGTGCTGGCGCTATGTTCCAGCGTGAAAGATGTTTGCCGGAAAATACTGAGAATGGGGGTAAAAGATTATGATGATCAATAAAAGGCTGATCGGGACGGTCGGCGAAAGCAAAAAGTATATCGCAGGGAATGTGGCGGTTCAGTGGCTTTCACTTGTTGCAAATATAGCCATGATGACGGTTCTGACCAGTCTGCTTGCGTCACTTTCTACAAAAACGGCAGACAAGGACAGGATGATCCTGACTGCAACAGTTGCAGTGATTGCGGTTGCAGTCCGCTTTTTTTGTACAGTCATGGCAAGTCGTATGAGTTTCCTTTCTTCAAAAGCAGTTAAGAAAACACTGCGGGGAAAAATATATCAAAAGCTGCTGTACCTGGGAGTGTCTTACAAAGAACAGACAAAAACATCGGAGGTGGTGCAGGTTGCCGTGGAAGGAATCGACCAGCTTGAAACGTATTTTGGCGCCTACCTGCCGCAGTTCTTTTATGCAATGCTTGCGCCGCTGACATTGTTTGTATTTTTGTGTTTTGTGAATGTTCCGTCTGCGGTGGTACTGCTCGTTTGTGTGCCGCTGATTCCTGTGGCAATTGCAGCGGTGCAGACTTGGGCAAAAAAGCTGCTGTCAAGATATTGGGGGCAGTACACTGCCCTTGGGGACACGTTTCTGGAAAATCTGCAGGGACTTACCACCTTAAAAATTTATCAGGCGGACGGATACAAAAATGAAGAGATGAATATGGAAGCCGAAAAATTCCGCAGGATTACCATGAAGGTGCTGACTATGCAGTTAAATTCTATCACGATCATGGATCTGATTGCCTATGGCGGTGCGGCGCTGGGAATGATTATGGCAGTGACCCAGTACAGGGCAGAACACGTTACGCTGGCAGGATGTCTGCTGATTATACTTTTGTCCGCCGATTTCTTTATCCCGATGCGGTAGCTTGGAAGCTTCTTCCATATTGCCATGAACGGTATGGCGGCAAGCGATAAAATATTCCGCCTGCTGGATCTGCCGGAAGCGGAAAAAAAGACGCTGTCCTGTCCAGACGGGGATATTGTATGTGAAAACCTTACATTTTCCTATGAAGCTGACCGGGAAATCCTGCACGGTGTTGATCTGTCTTTTCCCAAAGGTTCCTTTACCTCCATCGTAGGGGAGAGCGGCTGTGGAAAGTCTACGATTGCCGCCGTTTTGATGGGAAGAAATAAAGGCTACACGGGTTCTGTCAGAATTGGAGATGCAGAGCTTCATGAAATCAATGAGGACAGCCTGATGCGGCAGATTACTTATATCAGTCATCAAAGCTATCTTTTTAAGGGAACGGTGCGGGATAACCTGCGGATGGGAAAACCGGATGCAGAAGACAGCGAGTTGTGGGCAGTCCTTGAGCGGGTGAATCTCGCGGCATTCCTGAAAGAAGAGCAGGGACTCGATACCCGTGTTTCTGAAAAAGGTGGGAATTTTTCGGGTGGTCAGTGCCAGAGACTTGCACTGGCAAGGGCGCTGCTGCACGACAGCTCCGTATATATCTTTGACGAAGCTACAAGCAATATTGATGCAGAGAGCGAGAATGACATCATGCGGGAAATACACAGGCTTGCTAAGACAAAGACAGTCATTCTCATTTCCCACAGGCTTGCCAATGTAACGGCTTCCGACAGAATTTATATCATGGAAAACGGAGCGGTTACGGAAAGCGGAACACAAGAAGAGCTTTTGAAAGCGGACGGCGTGTATTCCTCTTTGTGGAATACACAACAGTCATTAGAAAACTATGGAAAGGATGGCAGCGCGGCATGAAAAAAGAAACGGTTTTACTGTAATGGGTCGGCTCATCGGACTTGTCAGACCCTTGACAGGATATATGCTCCTTGCAATCCTGATGGGATTGATTGGGCATCTGTGTGCGAGCTTTATCACGATTTTCGGAGGATATGCGGTTTTAAACCTTCTGGGATTTGAAATGCGCCTGACTTTAACGGCGCTTTTTACCTGCCTCGTCGCATTTGCCGTGCTGCGTGCAGGACTTCGCTACGGGGAACAGGCGTGCAACCATTTTATTGCTTTTAAACTGTTGGCACTGATAAGGGATAAAGTATTTCAGGCTTTGCAGATCGGAAGAGCGTCGTGTAGGGAAAGAGTGTTTGCGGACGTGTAGATC
>CAMNVW010000147.1 GCA_946563605.1 uncultured Clostridia bacterium
ACGGATTGCGTGTTTAATCTCTTCGATAGTCAGTTCTTCACCGTTGAGGTATTTTTCCATCAGTTCTTCATCCTGTTCGCAGATGGACTCGAGCAGGTTGGTACGGTATTCTTCGGCTTTGTCTTTCATGTTGTCAGGAATGTCAACAACAGAAATATCCTTGCCCATATCATCGTTATAGATGTATGCTTTCATTTCTACCAGGTCGATCAGACCTTCGAAAAATGCCTCAGCGCCGATTGGCAGCTGGATCGGAACAGCATTACATTTCAGACGGTCATGGATCATGTCCAGAACATTGTAGAAGTCTGCACCCATGATATCCATCTTGTTAACGTAAATCATTCTAGGAACGTGATATTTATCAGCCTGGCGCCAAACAGTCTCAGACTGTGGCTCAACTCCGCCTTTAGCACACATTACTGTTACAGAACCGTCGAGGACGCGCAGAGAACGCTCTACCTCTACTGTAAAGTCAACGTGTCCAGGAGTATCAATGATGTTGATACGATGACCTTTCCAGTAACAGGTCGTAGCAGCAGAAGTAATTGTAATACCTCTTTCCTGCTCCTGTACCATCCAGTCCATCGTTGCGCTGCCATCATGAGTTTCACCGATTTTATGGTTAATACCGGTATAGTAAAGAATACGCTCTGTTGTTGTAGTTTTACCAGCATCGATGTGCGCCATTATGCCGATGTTACGAGTCAATGCTAATGAAACGTCTCTTGGCATATTGTCCTCCTTTGCAATCTTGCAATCTCATTCGGGTAGTAAAAAACCAGAATCAGCCAAGACAGCAGTGCCTGAATTTCAGGTACCGCCGTCTTAAAACCTTCCTGATTAGAATCTGTAATGTGCGAAAGCTTTGTTTGCTTCAGCCATCTTGTGAGTATCCTCACGTTTCTTAACAGCGCCGCCGGTACCATTGATTGCATCAATGATTTCACCAGCCAGACGCTCTTTCATTGTTTTCTCGGAACGAGCTCTGGAATAGTTGGTGAGCCATCTGAGTCCCAGGGTCTGTCTTCTTGCTGGACGAACTTCCATTGGAACCTGATAGGTAGCACCACCGATACGGCGAGCTTTAACCTCGAGAACCGGCATAATGTTTTCCAGAGCTTCTTTGAAAGCTTCCAGAGCTTCTTTGCCTGTTTTTTCGGTTACGATTTCGAATGCACCGTAGACGATCTTCTGAGCAACACCCTTCTTACCGTCATACATGATATTGTTGATTAAACGTGTTACCAGTTTAGAGTTATACATTGGATCTGGCAGAACATCACGTTTAGCGATTTGACCTCTTCTTGGCACTTCGCTTCCCTCCTTCACAGTCTGAATTCATAGGTACTCGGAAAGTGACAAAACTCCCGTTAGCCATTGTGAAGTCTTCTATGACGCCGATTGCAGGTACTCCCTGCTTTGGGCTATATAAAAGCTCACATGAGCATTTGTTTTCAAATTAAGATGGAGTTTTATTACTTTTTCTTTGGACGTTTTGCACCGTATTTGGAACGGCTCTGCTGTCTGTTTGCAACACCCTGTGTATCGAGTGTACCGCGGATGATGTGGTAACGAACACCAGGGAGGTCCTTTACACGGCCGCCACGGATCAGAACAACGGAGTGTTCCTGAAGGTTGTGACCGATACCTGGAATGTAAGCAGTAGCCTCGATTCCGTTGGAAAGTCTTACTCTGGCAACTTTACGCAGCGCGGAGTTTGGTTTCTTTGGTGTCTGAGTTCTGATTGCAGTACATACACCACGTTTTTGTGGAGAATTCTGGTCGATTGCTTCTCTCTTCAGGGAGTTCCATCCTTTCAGAAGAGCTGGAGCTGTGGACTTTTTCTCGATAGTTTCTCTGCCTTTACGGACTAATTGGTTAAAGGTTGGCATATTGCACCTCCTTGCTGAATTGTATAAAATCCTGGTAGGATAAGCCCTACCAATTAAATATTTTATCATTCAAAGCCTGTTATGTCAACAAATTTTCTATCGACATTTACGCCAATTTTGCGCGCTTTTGCACGCCTTTCCTTATACAAAGCGAAACAATTTTCCATTACAGCATACCCTGAGCAAAGGCATTTATTCCTGCAAAGGAAAAAAGAGGGCTATTTGCCCTCTTTTTTCCTTTTATAATCCTGCCGAATCCGTCGGCAAAAACTTTTGATACTCTTTTACAGCAAGCACATCCTGATAATCACTTTTCGCAAGCCAGCTGTCAAAGCCCTTTGGCTTTCCATCCGGCAGATAAATGGCGAGCATATCGTCGCTGAGAACCAGAACGTATTTCTCCTGACCCATCATTTTCTTGAAGTCGGTATCCTTTGGAAGTGCTGTTTTTTTCTTTTCCAGTTCCTTTGCGGAATACTTGCAGAGGTGGTACCACACAGTGACATCAGAACCGTTCTTTTTCCGCAGGTTTTCTATCTTTTCAATATACTTTGCACTCGGCACACCCACATCAAGTCCATTGGAGCTACTCACCAGATAGGTGTACTGGCTCTTTTGCAGGTTTTTGAGCAGATATTTTTTCAGTGTGTCCCGTTTGATAGACCAGCTGTTCTGTTCTTTTATTTCCTGTTCGAAGTGTTCCTCCGATATTTGGGCTTCAAAAAAGATACGCTGTTCTTTCGTCAGCCCTTGATACCACGCCTCTAATTCCGCCCTCTCTTGCTCTGCCTTCTCGATTTCTTCCAACGCTGGTTCTTCCGGTTCTTCCATCAAAACACCAACATCTGGATTTTCTTTGACAGCTTCTTCTTTTGCCGCATATGAGCCGATATTTCCAAGGCTCATCATCATCGCCGCAAGCAGAACCGCTAATAATTTCTTTTTCAAAGTGATTCCTCCTTATTGATGATATTCTTCCAAAACAATCATATCCGCATATTTATGGCTATTGCGCCATTTTTCCAATCCGTCAATCTTTTTCGCGTACTGGATAGAAATACAATCCCCTGATATTCCGATCGACTTGATTTTGCCGGACGAACGGTTTTTCTTGATAAAGCTGTCCTTTTCTACCGCTTGGTACGCTTTGTTGATTTCATAGCGCGAATACGGGCAGAGGTGGTATTCGACCGAAACTCCCTCTTTGTCTTGATACGCATTGACCGCCTTCATCGCCTTTTCCAGATATTTGTTGGACGGCATCCCGATGGAGATTCTGCCCTGCTCTGGGTAAACCTCCACATAGGTATACTGTTTGCTGTTTTTCTTGAGGCTCTTGACCAGAGCATCATACATTTGTCTTGTCTTTTGCGACAGCGTCTGTTCCACTGTCACCGGAATATCGTCCGGCAGCTCACTGCCCTCATATTCCTCGGCAATTTCAAACGCAACTGCGCCGCCGTTTTTCATGTTCTTTACCTTTTTCTTCAGCGCAGAAGAAGCACCGCCCACAACCGTAACAACAACGCGGTTTTGCTTTTCATCCACCCACAATTCGCTGATTTCGGGATAATCCTGCCAAAGCTTATCGATTTCAGCTTCCACCTCGCGCAGCTGCTTCTGCGTATATTTTTTTGTTGCTGCCGCCGTGTTCAGTCCCATTCCCAAAACCATTGTTGCCGCGAGAAACAGCGCCAATAATTTCTTTTTCAAAGTGATTCCTCCTCCTTTATGATGAAACAATCAATAAACTCCTGACTTTTCAGAAACATTACTATTACAAAGGTCTATGCTTATATTCATTATATTTTATAAAACGGACAAGTCAATCTTTTTTTCTACTTTTTGTCCACAAAAACATATTTTCATCACATTGTACATATCCGTTCGATTTTATTTTACATCTGAAAGAAAAACTTTCGTAAAACGATATTGTATTTTGCGGACAACGCTCCTAAACAGACATTTTCGCAAAACGCAAAAAAGCACATTGGAAAATTCCAATGTGCTTTTTATAAAATCAGATTAGAGGGCAACGCTTTCTTCTTCGGTTTCTTCTGGAGCTTCTATGATCGCATCTTTGTTTTCGATGCTGACGGTTTCCTCAGTCGCTTCTTCCTCAACCTCCGGTTCGATATACTCGATGATACCGGTGCCAGCTGGAATCAGCTTACCGATGATAACGTTTTCTTTCAGACCGCTGAGTGGGTCAACCTTGCCCTTAATAGCTGCTTCGGTCAGGACACGGGTTGTTTCCTGGAAGGAAGCGGCAGACATAAAGGAATCGGTTGCCAGAGCAGCCTTGGTGATACCCATGAGCACCGCATGAGCGGTTGCCGGTTTGCGGTGGATACCATCCTGTGCCTCCAGCGCAAGC
>CAMNVW010000148.1 GCA_946563605.1 uncultured Clostridia bacterium
CAGCTTCAGCAGCAGGCAAAGGATTTGGAACCGCAGGCATTGGGTCAAAAGGTAACGGATGAGGACCTTGCCAAAGTCATCGAGCTGTGGACGGGAATTCCGGCAAGCAAGATTCAGGAGTCCGAGATGCAGCGTGTTTCCGGCTTGGACGCAGCACTCAAAAAGAGAATCATCGGTCAGGATAAAGCGATAGAACTGGTCAGCGCAGCGGTGCGCCGTTCCAGAGTGCAGATCACCAAAAAACGCCGTCCTGCATCCTTTATTTTCGTAGGTCCGACCGGCGTTGGCAAAACGGAATTGGTCAAGGTTTTGTCGGAGGAAATGTTCGACAGCCAAAATCCGCTGATCCGTCTGGATATGTCCGAGTTTATGGAAAAACACAGCGTAGCCCGTATCATCGGCGCACCTCCAGGATATGTCGGTTACGATGAAGCAGGACAGCTGACGGAAAAGGTAAGAAGAAGACCGTACTCGGTGGTTTTGTTCGATGAGATTGAAAAGGCGCATCCTGATGTCATGAATATCCTGCTCCAGATTCTGGACGAGGGCAAAATCACAGACGCACAGGGCAGAATCGTTTCCTTTGAAAGCACGGTTATTATAATGACCTCTAACTGCGGAAGCGAGCAAAGAGCCGCTTCGCTTGGTTTCTATAAAACCGCGGAGGATATGACCAAGGAAAAGGTCATGCAGTCGCTGTCCGAGTTTTTGCGCCCTGAATTTTTGGGCAGAGTCGATGAAATCGTCATCTTTAACCAGCTGACCGAGAAAGATTTTGTCCGTATTGCTGAACTGATGCTGTCCGAATTGCAGGAACCGCTGTCGGATAAGGGAATTACCTTCCGTTGGGAAGAAGCTGCGCTGGAACTGCTTGCACATAAGGCATATGGTAAGCAGGGTGGCGCGCGCGACCTGCGCCGTATCATCCGCAAGGAAGTGGAAGATAAAATCTGTTCGCTGCTGGTTGAGCGTTACAATGCGCCGCCGGCAGGAATCAGCATCGGCGTACAGGATGAAACAATCGTTTTGAACGTCCTTGATTAAGGAGCACAGCACCGAAATTTTTTCGGTGCTGTTTTTGCGCCATACACAAAAGATATCAAAGAAAGCAAGGGGACAACTTGACAGGTGTAGACCGCTGTGCTATCCTAATTTTGTGCGATAGAAATATTTTCCTGTGAAAGGAGAGGAGCAGGTGGCAATCATCAAGATTGAAAATCTTTATAAAATCTACCCCGTAGGGAAAGAGAAGATCGTTGCACTGGGAGGAATTGACCTCGAAATCGAAAAAGGGGAAATATGCTGCATCCTGGGAACCTCCGGTTCAGGAAAATCCACACTGCTGAATCAGCTTGCAGGTTTGGAAAAACCAACGCGAGGCAGGGTGCTCATTGGAGGCGTCAATATTTCCACCATGTCGGAAGGACAGCTTGCAAAATTCCGGCAAAAGAACGTCGGTTTTATCTTTCAGTCTTATAATCTGCTGCAATCCTACAGTGCGCTGGAAAATGTGGCGATGCCGCTGATGTTCCGCGGAATCGGCAGAGGGCTTCGCAACCGCCGTGCCAAAGTGATTCTCAAACAGGTGGGACTGGCTAAGCGCATGAACCATAAACCGGCGCAGATGTCCGGTGGTCAGCAGCAGCGTGTCGGTATTGCGCGTGCATTCGTTGCAAAGCCGAAAATCGTTTTTGCGGATGAACCGACCGGCAACCTCGATACCAAAACGACCAAGGAAGTCATGGAGCTGATGGTTCGGCTGTGCCGTAAAAATCATCAGACGATGGTGTTGGTCACCCACGACCGAGAGCTTGCACTCTATGCAGACCGCATCATCACGCTGATTGACGGCAAGGTGGTGGACGACCGAGAAAATCAGTCGATTGCAGAAAGTGCAGAGGAATTGTCCGCAGAAAACAACGGCGAACAGATAACGGACACCACAGAGCAGACGTCCGAAGTGGTGAACGCGCTTCTGCCGGATGACCTGCGGTCGGGAACGTCTCCTGTACAAACGGTTTGTAAAACGGCTTCGGAAACGATGATAAAAAAGGAAGATGAGGAAAAAGCATGAAACAGAAAAAAATAGTTCGCGTAATCAGTATGATCATGGCGGCATTGATGGTATTGGGCGTTATGAGCAGCCTTTTAATGACGATGACAAGTGCGGCGGTCATTAGAAAGAAAACTTCTGTACATACCAATCAACAGCCTGATCTTACCTTTTATGACCTTGACGGAGAACTGATTGGAACCTTTTCCCACGCGGCAGGTTCAGATTTGCTCGGATTTAACAGCACTCGCGTTATTTATAAAAATGAAGAGGGCGAAGAAGTTGAAACCAACTACGGCAGAGTGGATGTCAAGCTCCATCTGACTGACGGCACCGGAAAATATTCGGAAATGACCCAGACGCGAAGCGATTCCTACTATTTAAAATATAACATGGGTTCCTCCACTGGAGAGGCGTTTTCCAACCGCATCACCTGCTCCGAGGGTGACAGCGATATGATCGACTTGGATATTGAATTGCCGAATGTCGTTTTTCGGGATTCCAATGAGATGAAGATGAACGTCATTTATCAGTATCCTTATACAACAAAGACAAAGACCGCAACACCGAAAAGATATATCAAGACGCAGACAGCAACACTGAGCTTTGTTTTCAGCAAGGCGAAAATCGATCTGACCGTGACAAAGCCAAAGGATAAAACCATCATTACCGATAAGGACACCGGAAATATACCAAATTCCGGCTACGGTGATAAGGAACAGCTCGACAAGGACAAAGAGCAGAATAACTCGTCGACTTATACGCCGGATGGGGAGCAGATTCCAAACGATGGCACAAACAACGGCGATGGCAGCGGCAATACAGGAGATTCCAACACAGGTTCCGGTTCGGGGACAGGCAATGGAACGGGCGGCAGCGGCTCGGGTGATAACAACACCAACGGGATACCGAATGCTAATTTCGAGACGCCGTACCTGCTTTTGCAGGAATTTTCCATGGGTGGAGAAAGCCAGATTGCGGCAGGCAATCAGTTCCCGTTGAGCTTTACCTGTATCAATACCAGCCAGCAGATCGACTTGGAAAATATCATTGTAAAAATCACCCCAAGCGAAGGTCTGCAGATCGTTGACAGCACCAATGTTTTCCATTTGCCAATCGTCAACAAAAGCGACAGCTTTGAAAAAACAGTGAATATTGCGGTGCTTCCAAACGCAGAGGCAAAAACCCATCCGGTGGACATCTCGTTCAGCTATGAGTATGTTCTGAACGGCGCTCGCCAAAAAGGAGAAATGACCCAGCAGGTAGCGGTGCCGACAGTACAGCCGGATCGTTTCAGCGCAGACCCGATTGAAGATTTGCTGGAAAGCAGCGTGGGTGAGGAAATCTACATCACCAGCAAATATGTCAACAAGAGCCGCGGAGAAATCTATAACCTTTCAGCTACTTTGGTGGGAGATTTCAGCGGTGCAGGTAAAGTCAACCATGTCGGCAATGTAGCAGCAGGTGTTTCAGGTGAGATCGAATTTTCCTTTACACCGGATACAGCCGGACCGCTGAACGGAGAAATTGCCTATACTTATGAAGATGCGGTTGGAAACATCCGCAGTGTCAGCGTGCCGTTCTCCACAACCATCATCGAAATGCCGTCGATGGACGATATGATGGTAGACAATATGGGTATGGATGGTTCGATGGAGCCGGAACAGCCGCCGCAGCTGGGATTTTGGGAACAGGTAAAGAATCCTAACAGCTGGCAGATGTGGGTTGTTGTCGGCGGTGCGGCGCTGATTGTCATTGTGATTGTTTCCGCAATCGCAAAGAGAAGAAAAGCAGCGGCAGAATTCGAGGACGACGATGAAACTGTTTGATTTGATTTCAATGACCTTCCGAAATCTTTTGCGGCGAAAAGCAAGGACACTGCTCACCATGACCGGCGTTGTGGTGGGCACCTGTGCCATCGTCGTGATGATTTCACTGGGACTTGCAATGACGCAGGCGATGGAACAGTCGCTTGCACAGATGGGCGACCTGACGCAAATCACCATCCAAAATTACGGCAATTCTGAGGAAAAGCCAAAGCTCAATGATGAGACCCTTGCGCAGATTTCCAAAATTGACGGGGTGCTGGCAGTGACGCCGTTTGCCTATGCACCCGATATGAATATGCGGGTTGTTGCAGGAAGAAACGACCGTTACCAGATGTATATGTATAATGTGATGGGCGTTTATTCCGAGGCGCTCCCTTATTT
>CAMNVW010000149.1 GCA_946563605.1 uncultured Clostridia bacterium
TGTTCGCCACTGCCGTCCTGATTTTTCCGTTACCGAGGACAGCGTTCGTCCACTAACCGAGGAAGGTATCCGCGACATTCCAAAAATCACCGCTTATCTGGAGGATAAAGCCATCGACGTGGTTGCATCCAGCCCATTCGTCCGCGCAATCGACAGCATTAAACCTTTTGCGGACAGCCAGAAGAAAGAGATCGTTGTGATTGACGACCTGCGTGAACGCGCAAACGGCTCTTTTGTCAACGACTACGAGGAGTACACCAAAAAGCAGTGGGAGGATTTCTCCTTCAAAAAAGAATTTGGCGAAAGCCTCGCTGAGGTTCAGCAGCGCAATCTTGCTGCACTCAACCACATTCTCTCCAAATTCGAGGGAAAAAATGTGGCAATTTCCTCCCACATCACCTCTCTGTGTACCGTCATCAAACATTTCAATCCTGAATTTGGCTATGAACAGGTCAAAGAAATCAAGGACGTGATGCCATTTGTCGTAAAGATGACATTTGACGGTCAGCAGTACCGGTCGATGGAAATTATCATGCTGTAACCTTTGGCAAACCCAACCTATCCCGTATAGTAAAAAAGCAGGAGCCTTAATCGGCTCCTGCTTTTTGTTGTATGTGATTATTCTTCCATTTCGGTGACAGCGATTGCAAGGTCATCCAAGCTCTTCTGGTCAACGGTGGATGGACACTGGCTCATCAGCTCGCTCGCGTTCTGTACCTTTGGGAATGCAACGACGTCGCGCAGGCTGTCACATTCGCACATGGTCATAACAATGCGGTCAAGACCCAGTGCTGCGCCTCCGTGCGGCGGTGCGCCGTATTTGTACGCATCCACTAAGAAACCGAATTTCGCTTCGATCTCTTCCTCGGTCAGTCCCAGCGCTTCAAACATCTTCTGCTGCAATTCATAATCGGTGATGCGGATGGAACCACTCAGCAGTTCAACGCCATTGACAACCATGTCGTAAGCCTGTGCGCGAACCGATGCAGGGTCGGAGTCGATGTAAGGCAGACACTCTTCCAAAGGCATGGTGAATGGATGGTGCATTGCAAGCCAACTCTGGCTTTCCTCATCCCACTCGAAGAACGGGAATTCTGTGATCCACAGGAAATTGTACTGACCCTCTGGAATCAGTCCCAGCTGACGGCCCAGTGTCAGACGCAGCTGACCGAGTGTCGGCAGTACAACGCGGTCTTTGTCCGCAACAATCAGCACAACGTCGCCCTGCTCGCAGCCGATGGAATTGAGCAATGTATGCAGTTCTTCCTCGCTAAAGAATTTTGCAAAGGAGCAGTTTGGTTTTTCGTCTGCCCAACGGATATAAGCAAGACCTTTTGCACCGATGCCCTTTGCCTGTTCTGTCAGCTTGTCGATTGCTTTTCTGGTCAAGGTGGAAGCAGCGTTCTTTGCAACGATGCAGCGAACCGAACCGCCGTCAGCGATTGCACTTGTGAATACCGAGAAGCCGCAGTCCTTTACCTGCTCGCTGATGTTGACAATTTCCATCTCAAAGCGGGTATCCGGTTTGTCCGAACCGTAACGTTCCATTGCGTCGTGATAGGTCAGGCGAACCATCTTCGGGATGTCGATGCCTTTTACCTCTTTATAAAGGCGTCTCATGTAGCCTTCCAGCATCTCCATGATGTCCTCCTGTGTTACAAAGGACATCTCAATATCGACCTGAGTAAACTCCGGCTGACGGTCTGCACGCAAGTCCTCGTCGCGGAAACATCTTGCCAACTGAATGTAGCGGTCGAAGCCGGACAGCATCAGCAGCTGTTTGTAGATCTGCGGGGACTGCGGCAGCGCATAGAACTTGCCGTGATGGACACGGGACGGAACCAGATAGTCTCTTGCGCCTTCCGGTGTGGATTTCATCAGCATTGGGGTTTCGATCTCCAAAAATCCGTTCTCGTAGAAGTAATCTCTGGTGACCTTTGCAATCTGGTGACGGAGGATGATTTTCTCCTGCAAAGGTTTTCTTCTCAAATCGAGGTAGCGGTATTTTAAGCGGAGTTCTTCCTTGACCTTGCTGTTGTCGGTGATTTCAAACGGAGGTGTCTGCGCTTTGGAGAGGACGTACATCTCGGTGACGTAGACCTCGATTTCGCCGGTGGAGATTTCGGTGTTGACCGCTTCTCTTTCGCGGACAATACCCTTTGCCATCAGAACAAATTCCGCACGGGCGGAAGCTGCCTTTTCAAAGACTGCGCGGTCGGTGTTGTCGTCGAATACCAGCTGAACCACGCCGGTTCTGTCGCGCAGGTCAATAAAGATCAAATGACCTTTATCCCTCTGTTTCTGCACCCAGCCGCAGACAACTTCTTCTTTGCCCACATTTGCCTTGGAGAGATTGCCGCAATAGCTGGTTCTTTTTAAACCATTCATTGTTTCTGCCATAACTGATTCTTCCTTTCCATATTTATCATTTCTATTGTAAACTTTGGGAACACATTTTTATGCGGAGACTTGCACTGTTTATTCTGTCCCTTGTTCATCACAGTACCACTCCAAAAACTGATACGCCATGGTATCGCCCTCGTATTGGACGTTGTCGTATAAAATGTCCGCATCCCGATAGCCGAGACGGTGGTACAGCCGCAGACCTGGCAGGTTGTTTACCCACGTGTCGATGCGGATTCCCTTGAGTCCCAGCTCTCTGGCTTTGTCAAAACCGAAGCGCATCATTTTTTCACCTAAACCGCGCTTGCGACAGTCGGGATGGACTGCCAGCGTGTGGATGCACAGTGTTTGTTCGTTGGCAATATTCCTGCTCCAATGGACGCGCTTGTAACAATCTCCGTGGGTGCAATCGTATGCCGCCGCAGCCACCAGCTTGCCTTGTTCATCAAAGATGCAGTGCAGACCGCCGCGTTGAAACAATTCTCGTGCGGTGCTTTCCTGCGGATATTCCCCTCGCACCCAGCCGGAATAATTACTCCCCTGTTCTTCCTTTGCGGTCAGTTCATCGTACAGCTGTGCGATGAGCGGGATATCCTCCTCCTTTGCCGGAACAATTTTGTCCAGCTCGTACCGGTACTGCAAAACGCTTTTGTAACCTCTGCTGTAAAGGTCGTGGTTGTCCGGTATTTCGATTTCGCCCATCAGCTGTGCATGAAGCGCCTCGCACACCTTTTGAGAGGCAGTATTTTCCGGCTGACAGGTGATCAGCACCTGTTTCATATGATGCCGCTGTGCTAAGTGCAGTAAAAGGCGGCAGGCTTTGAGCGCGTAATGATTGCCGCGATATTTTTCATCCACCTGATAACCGATGTTGCCTGCACATTCGAGCGTCTCGTTGTAACCGACGCGCAGGGTGCATTGACCCACCTTTTGCCCGTCCGCCATCATGTCAAAATAATACGCAGGGACAAAGCCAAGTTCTGGCATTTCCGGCGTTGTTCTTTTCAGCAAAAGATGAAACGCCTGCTCTCCAAAATATTTTTTTCCCTCGCTGGGTTCTAAAAATTCCATTTTATCCTCCATTCCTGAATAGATTCATTCCTGAATTGATGCTTTTAAAGAAAGTATAGAAAGCCAAAAAAAGTCCCCGTTCCTCGCAGTCTTTGTATCTGCAAGGGACGGGGATCGATCTGTTCCACGTGGTGCCACCCTAATTCGGATTCCGAAGCGGAATCCCTCGTTTTCCCTTAACGCGGGACGACGGGAGCGGTTTTGACCGTTCCGGCTAAACAGGTGTCTTGGCGGAACCCTTTTCTGAGATTTCTTTCAGCCTGCTGGAAATCCTCTCTGTTCGGACGGTATTCCGTTACTCCTCCATGCGTCAAACGCCTTTTCTTTTTATGAATACGTTTATTTTACACCAATCCTTCCCAAAAAGCAATACCCCAGGCTGAGCCTGGAAGCAGTTCGCGTTGTCGGTTTCACGCGAACTTGAAAATCTCGCTCTCGCGCAGGTCGCTTAGCCTCCGGCTTCGCTCGTTGGAGTAAACCATCTATTTTAGCTTCCTGAAGCCAAGAAGGTTTTTGTGGGGGTTGCGCCCCCCACCCCCTTTTTAGATGTGAGCTGATTGCGCCCACACCCCAACATACTTTTGTTTAACGACAAAAGTATGCAAAAGCGTTTTCAAGACCTAGGTCTTAAAATTCCCTATGAAGGGGGACACCCCCTTGCAGTGCCTTACGGCACGCTTTCCCCCGCTGACGAAACCTCAATATTGCGCACCGACCGGAGGTTTTATGGGGGGAGAGTCGAGAGAGGGGAACTCCCCTCTCTCTGCCGGAGGTTTCGGAAC
>CAMNVW010000150.1 GCA_946563605.1 uncultured Clostridia bacterium
ATTCCGATTGGATTGAATAAATTGATGATGCCTGATATTTCCTGCACCCCTTTAGAACCGCCATATTGGTTCAACAGTATAGGGAGTAAACTAATAGCAAATGTGATGGATAAAATGACCTTCTTTTTCATGGTGTTACTCTCCATCAAATCCCGACTCGTCAATCCGTTACAGCCGATGAAGTACCCCTGTCGAGCTGCTGCGGCTCAAACATTACGACACATTCGATCTCAAAATAACTTTTTGAGCATGATGCACCGTAACTTTCCGCCGTACTTTTCCTTTTCCAGCACGGAAGAAAGCCCTGCGAACTCCACAGCCTTTAAACTGGGGAGATTGCGCGGAGAAACGGTCGCCATCACAAAACGGGTGCGGTTGTCCTGTCTGAGGATTTCCACACAGGCGGCGCACATCTGGCTGTGCATTCCCCAACCGCGAAAATCAGGGTCAGCCATTGCAATTTCAAGATGGGCAACCTGCGTCAGTTCTTCTTGAGAAAGACCGATGTCAACGCCGAGGTTTTCTTCCTTCGGCGGATACAGACAGCCGATGACATACGCCGGCTGTTCAGGCTGGCTTTCGGGAAAAACGCCCAGTGCAAAGCCATTTTCAAGCAGATAACGCCACTCGGATTCGGAAAGCGTGACAAGGATGTCTTTGTCATAGAGCCCCTCATAAAGCTGCTGCTGAAAGGAAAGGATCATGGGAATTTCCTCGCAGGAAAGCGAGCAGATGCGGCAGGGAAGCGTCATGTAATCCTTATAAAAGGAATGGGTATATAAAAATTTCATGGGAGACTCCTTTCAGAGCGTGCGGATAGCTCTAAAACACTAGCAGTTGCTTCCTGCCGCAAAACCGGTCGAGAAGGCGATTTGCAGATTGAAGCCACCGGTATAACCGTCCACATCCAGCACCTCGCCGACAAAATAAAGTCCGTGGACGAGCTTTGATTCCATCGTTTTGGGGTTGACCTGCGAAACATCCACACCGCCAGCAGTGACGATAGCTTCTTCGATTGGACGGAACGCCTTCGGCGTCAGCGGCATGGCTTTGATGACCTCAATGAGGGCGGTGCGCTGGGTTTTGGTGATTTGGTTGATCTTGGTGTCAAATGGAATCTTGCTGAGCGAAGCAATGACCTGAATACTCTTTTTGGGGAGCAGCAACCCTAACGAATTGATGAAATCCTTGTTGATGAACTGCTCAAAATCGCGCAGGATGCGTGCGTCCAGCTGCTGTTCGCTCAAAGCAGGTTTCCAGTCGATGTACATTTTGTAGCGGTCGAGCGAACCGTTTTTATCCGGCTGCATATGACAGCTTGCACTCAGCACCAACGGACCGGATACGCCAAAATGGGTGAACAGCATTTCGCCGAGTTCGGAGAAAACCTCCTTGCCCGAAACGGTGTCCACCACGGTGAGGGTGACATTCTTTAAGGAAAGCCCCATCATGTCGCGGCACTGCTTTTCCTGACAGACAATTGGAATCAGCGATGGTCTTAATGGGGTGACCTTGTGTCCGGCTTGACGCGCAAGGCGGTAGCCGTCGCCGGTGGAACCGGTCGCAGGATAGCTTTTGCCGCCGGTTGCGATGATCACAGCATCCGCATAAAGTTCTTCTCCATCCTCGGTGAGAACGCCGTCCACGGTGCTTTGACCGTTTTCCTCCGCTTTGAGGATGAGGTTCTTCACACAAGCCCGTGTGATGCGGCAGCCAGTCTCCTGCGCTTTGTGAACCAATGCGTCTACAATGTCGGCAGCATGGTCAGAAACAGGAAACACCCGTTCGCCGCGTTCCACCTTTAACGGAACGCCGCAGTCTTCAAAAAAGCCCATCACTTCGTATGGGTTCAGAGCGTTCAGACAGCTGTATAAAAATCGTTTGTTGCTCAAGACATTTTGCATGAAATCCTCGACGGTGCAGCAGTTTGTGACGTTGCACCGACCTTTGCCGGTGATCATCAGTTTTCTGCCGGGGCGCTCCATTTTTTCCAGAATGAGGACCTGTTTGCCGCGCGACGCAGCCTGGATGCCTGCCATCAGTCCGGCAGCGCCGGCACCGATGATCAGGGTATCGTATCGTTTATTAGACATGGGCAGATTTTTCCTCCGTTTTTTCGTAGACGTTGTATTCGTCCCAGATATGTTCCAGTTCCGCGTAGGTTTGGCTGATTTCAACCTGTTTTTCCAATCCGACAGCGACGACCAGCGCATTGAGCACGCTCATCGGCGCAACCAGCGAATCAACAAAAGAAGCCATATCGCTGCGCGCAAGCAGACTGATATTGGCAACCGATGCCAGTGGGGAAGCCGCGCAGTCGGTGACGGCGATGACATCCGCACCTTTATTGCGCGCATATTGAGCGGCTTTCAGAGTGCGGGTGGAATAGCGCGGAAAGCTAAGCGGAATGAGGACGTCTTTGTCGGTGATGCGCAGTAGCTGTTCAAACATTTCGCTAGTGCTGGTGGTGTTGATCAAATGCACGTCGTTAAAGATGTGGTTAAAATAAAACTGCAAAAAACTTGCCAGTGAAGCGGCGCTTCGCACACCGAGAATGTAAATGCGGCGCGCGTGGATGATTTTTTTGACAGCCTCATCAAAATTGTGGGAATCCAGTTCGTCCATCGTGCGTTTGATGCGCTCCATATCCATCGACAAAACCTTGGAGATAACGTTGTTGCGACCGATTTGGTCGCTGGTGATTTCGATTTTCTGCACAGAGGTCAGGCGGTTGCGGATGATTTCCTGCAAGCCTTTTTGCAGCTCAGGATAACCTTCGCAGCCGACTTCGGAAGCGAAGCGGACAACAGTGGATTCACTGACGCCAACGGTTGCACCCAAACGGGAAGCGGTCATAAAAGCAGCTTTTTCATAATGTTCCAATATGTAGCGTGCAATCAGTTTTTGCGCCTTGGAAAATTCAGGCAGACGTGCCTCAATTTGATTTAAAAAATCGGTATTCATCACAGCAGTTCCCTCGTAATCAAACTTTTTTTGTGTACAATATATACAATCGTTTCCATACAGGCAACAATCCTGTTTTTTGTAAAACTCATTCTTTTTTATTTTAGCCCCTATTCCTGCAAAAATCAAGGAAAAATGCAGGAAAGAAAGAAAATTCCTGCAAAAACCAGTAAAAATGAATTTTTTTGTCTTAGAGGATGCAAAAGTGTGAAAAAATGACAAGAATGTACAAAAGTCCTCCCAAGATTTGCCGAATCTATGAAAAGGCTATTGACAAAGATCGAAAACTTTGCTAAACTAAAATCGCTAAAAAAGAAGGGGTGCTGCACCAACCTGCGGCTGAGAGAAAGAGAAAAGGATCTTTTAACCCTAAACCTGATCCGGGTAATGCCGGCGGAGGGATCTGTTATGAGGATTATTTTCTGCCGTTCCGTTTACTCGGAGCGGCATTTTTGTTTAAAAAAGGAGTAAGTGTTATGAACCAATCTTTTCGCACAAAGCGCCTTGTCGAAAGCGCGCTGATGATTGCACTGTCCACCATCTTATCGTTTATCGTTTTGTTCCGCCTGCCGTTCGGTGGTTCGCTGACGCCATGCTGTATGCTGCCGGTCATTTTGATTTCCTACCGGTACGGCTGCAAATGGGGATTTGCAACTTCGTTTGCCTTTAGCTTGATTCAGGGTATTCAGGGTATCGCAGAAGGAACCTTCAGCGCAGCGGCGCTGGGTGTTGAAAACGGCGTATTCAACGGCGGATTTTTCTCCGGCAGCCCGTTGTTTGCAGCGTTCGGCATCTTTTTGCTGGATTATATTATTGCCTTCACCGCACTGGGAATCGGCGGTATCTTCCGCGACAAAATTAAAAACAAACCGCTTTCTCTGGTTTGCGGTATTCTGGTTGCAGGTCTGCTCCGTTACGCTGCGCACGTTATTTCGGGTGCGATCTTCTTCGGTATTTGGGGCGAATGGTTCTTTACACAGGAAGGTTTCTTTGCATGGGGTCAGACCCTTGTCGATATGTTCCCGGGCAAGAGTCTGTATGTTCTGTATTCTCTGATTTACAATCTGTTCTTCCTGCTGCCGGAAACCGGACTGACCGCAATTGCAGGATATTTAATCAGCAAAGCGATGCCAAAACTGCTGGTAAAACAGGAGCCGCAGGCAAAGTAGTTATGCAAGCATGATTTTTCATTGATGAAATGAAGAAAACAGCTCAGAAGAAATTTTTCTTCTGAGCTGTTTTCCGTTTCAAAATCATTTTTCTGCTTCCGATAAAATCTT
>CAMNVW010000151.1 GCA_946563605.1 uncultured Clostridia bacterium
AGGCATCGGCACGCCTGGCATTGTAGATAACGAAAAAAAAGAGGTCCTTTGGGCAAGCAACCTTCATTTCCAGAATGTTCCGCTCGGACAGATGGTGGAGGACGAGCTGCATCTGCCTGTTTTTATCGCCAATGACGCGGACGCTGCGGCTTACGGCGAATTTATGGCAGGCGCCGGCAAAACAACCGATGGCAAACACATCAGCAATATGCTCGCCATTACCCTCGGCACCGGCGTAGGCTCCGGCATCATCATCAACAATAAAATTTACAACGGCTACGGCTTTGCAGGCGCTGAACTTGGTCATACGGTCATTCAGCTGAACGGCAGACAGTGTACCTGCGGACGAAAAGGCTGTGTCGATATTTACTGCTCCGCTACCGGATTGACTCTAACCACAAAAGAACATATGCAGAAAAATCCTGATTCATTGATGTGGAAGCTCGTTGACGGCGACATCGACAAGGTGGACGGACGCACCAGCTTTGACGCCGCACAGCAAGGCGATGCCGCAGGCAAAGCTGCCGTTGAGGAATACACGACCGTCCTTGCGGAGGTTATCGTCAACGCAGTCAACCTCTTGCAGCCGGAAATCATCTGTATCGGCGGCGGCGTTTCCAAACAGGGTGAAAACCTGCTTCGTCCAATCCGCGAATATATGGACCGTGTCTGCTTCGACCGCTTTGCTAAGCACCGCACCGAAGTGCGTATTGCAGCGCTTGGCAACGATGCGGGCGTGATCGGCGCAGCCCTCATCGGACTCCAAAGCAAATAAAATTTTGTCTCAACAAATGGGAAGGGAGGAAATGCGATGTCAAAAGCACCGTCCATTTGGGAATGGATATTAGACTTTTTCTGGCCGACGCGCTGTGCTTTTTGCGGCGAGATGATTGCGCCAAACAAATCCTGCTGCACACAGTGCCGCCAAAAGCTGACGCCTTGTCCTCCTCTTACCCTCACTTGTTTGGATGCCTGTTTTGTTTTCACTGATTATTCTCTGGACGTTTCCCACGCGGTACACCGTTTTAAATTTCAAAATCATCCGCAGCTTGCAAAGCTGTTTGCCCGTATGATTTGCGACCGCTTTGGAACAGAACTGCTCGACCTGCACCCCGATTGCATCTGCGGCGTTCCCATGCACCCGAAAAAGAAGTTCAAGCGCGGTTATAATCAAGCTGACCTGCTCGCAAAGGAAATGGCGCGGCTGCTGAATATCCCGTTTGTGCCGCTGCTGGAGAAAACCAGCAATACCAAGGAACAGCACACCCTCAGCGCTGCACAGCGGCAGCAAAATCTGATTGGCGTTTTTCAGACCGCGATGCCGGAAAAGGTTTGCGGAAAACATATCCTCATCGTTGATGATGTCATCACTACCGGCGCGACCTTGAACGAATGTGCTCTTGCACTGCGTGCATCAGATGCCCAATGGGTCGGCGGCGTTGCATTTGCCCATCCGATTCTTCCCCCAAAGCAATCTGAAACTTCTTCCTCCGCAAAAAATCCCGAAGCATAAAATTGAATTGCACCCCATTTGTTAGACAAGTATGATATACTATCTAACAAGTGGGGTGTTTTACTATGCCAAAGGGCAACTGTCTGGACAATGCTGTGATAGAAAATTTCTTCGGCTTGCTCAAAAGTGAGCTTCTTTATCTGCAAGAGTTTGACTCCATAGAACACTTCAAACAGGAACTGATTGCTTACTTGGATTACTACAACAATCACCGCATCAAAGTAAAGATCAAGGGCTTGCCGCCTGCATTACACAGACAACAAGCCCTTTCGGTAGCTTAAATAATTTTTGCTTCAAAATATTGTCTAACTTTTGCGGGTCACTTCAAAAATGCTTCGGGATTTTATTGTTCTTACTTTTCTCTAAAGGTCTTGCAATTTGTTTCGTTGCGTGTTTCAGCGCCATTTCCATCAATGGTGATCTGAGATGCGGTGCAGTCGCCGGAGCTGTTGTAAATACAGTGCTCCGCTGTACACTTGATTGTACAGTCGGTGTTTGCATTTGCATACTGCACTGCGTTGCTCATCTCGCCCTTGCCTTTTTTCTGGAAGCTCTGACATTCGGTTTCACCGCATTTGCAGGCATTTCTGCCCTGCACCTGAATCTGTGGACGACAGCAGCATTCGTTCTGATTGCTTGCGCAGGTGGTTACATAACAGGTCAGTTTGGTCATCTTTGTATCCTTCTTTCCTGAAATTAAAATATAGGTTCTTGCCTGACAATATCCTGCCCGTTTTCGTAGAAAATTATACAATCGTTTTTCAAAATCATCCGCTGTCTTTTATCAAAAAATTCCATTATTTTTACAAAACAAAAAAACATCTGACAAAGTTCTTCTATTTTTCCTGTAAATATGTTAAGATAGAAGGTAAGATAGATATATTCTAAATAAATCATCATTTTAGGAGGTTTCTCTCTTGAAAAAAATAATTTCTACCCTGATGGGCATGGTGCTTGCCTGCCAGTTGGCGATTCCTGTATTTGCACAGACGCAGCCCACCACACAGCCAACAGATGATACGTCGTCTGTCACCCAAAGCACTGATGGCACAGCCGACACCACCGCTGCCGGCGGCAACACCGGTGCCGATACATCTGCGAACCAAACGGAGGCTACCAACTCAGAAGCGACTGCGCTCCCTGCCATCAATTCCGATTCCTATATCGTCATGAGCGCAGACACCGGACAGGTTCTGATCTCCAAAAATCCAGATAAAAAACAGTATCCTGCAAATATCACCAAGATTTTAACAACTGCGATTGCTTTGCAGTATGTCGACCCCGACGCGGATTACACCATCACCGTCGAGGATGTATTTCCATCTTATCCTGAATCCTACCGTTTCAGCAACGGAAACTATGTCGCCATCACACAGGATGAGGTTGTTAAGGTAAAAGACCTTATCAACGGCAGCTTGATTCAGTCGGCAAATGATACTGCCAACGCCCTTGCAAACTGCGCCGCAAAGCTTGCCAACCGTTCGGTCGTTTTGGAGGATGGCTCCACCAGCTACACCGCCGGTTTCGTGGAAATGATGAATGAAAAAGCCAAAGAGATCGGCTGTGTCAACTCCAACTTTGTCAATCCTCATGGACTTGGAAACGAAAGCCATTACACCACTGCTTACGATATGGCGCTGATTATGCGCTATGCGCTCACTGTCCCCAATTTTCCACAGTTCTTCAGCCAGACTTCTTACACAATGGAGCCAACCAACAAACAATCTCTGCCAAGAAACTGGGGCCGTGTCCGCGAAGGCATGATGGATCCTGCAAGCAGCAGCTATTACAAAGGTACCACCGGCGTCAAATTCGGACAGACCGCTGAGGGCGGCAACACCGGCATTGCGCTGGTAGAGCGCGACGGTATTCGCCTGATCTGTGTTGCACTGAATTGCAGCGGCAGCAACTCCAGCATTATCCAAAGCGATATGGTCAATCTGTTCGACTACTGCTACAACAACTTCATCCCCGTTACCTACACTGCTGCAGAGCTTGCTCAGAAAGGCTACAAAACCGCAGTTTACAACACACGCGGCGAGGGTTCCACACAAATCGGCAACGCAACCTACTCCACCGATTCGGATTTCACCGTTCTGATTCACAAAAACTTCTCCAAAGATGATGTTTATGTCAGCGCGGACATCCCCGGAAGATATTATTACGATGAGACAATGCCTTCTACTCTGACTTTCTCGATGACCGATCCGAACGCCTCCCAGTACATGGTGCCAAACATGGCGGCGCTGAAGCTGAAAGTCAACGTACTGACCTACGATGAGATTGCCCAGCAAAAGCAGGCGGCTCGCAAGGAATTTTTCCAAAAGGTTTTCAAAGTCATCAAAATCATCTTTATCGTCATTCTTGTGCTGTTCATCCTGCTGATGATTATTCGCATCCGCAACAAGCGCAAGTATAAAAAACGTCTTGCACGCAAAAAGGAACAGGCACGGCGCCGGCAGATGCAGCAAAACTCGCTGCAAAACACCAATCCTCCGCGCAGCAACACCAACCGCAGAAGATAATCTGCATCTTGTCAAATTATTTTAAGTTACAAAAGAACAGGCTGTCCAATTCGAACAGCCTGTTCTTTTTATTTAGATGCACCTATTTATTATTTTAAAAAGCCTTCCACAATTTTGGCTTCAGCTTCTTCGGAGGTCAGTCCAAGCGTCATCAGCTTGATGAGCTGTTCTCCTGCGATTTTACAGATGGCAGCTTCGTG
>CAMNVW010000152.1 GCA_946563605.1 uncultured Clostridia bacterium
ACGGTACTGTACTGCAGCAAAGCGATGTTCTTGTGGAAGGCAAGACCATCAAAGCAGTGGGAAAGGATCTTGAGGCTCAAGGCGCACAAATCATCGATGCGACCGGCTGTGAAGTTTTTCCGGGATTTATTGATCCTGTTTCCAGCATCGGTGCAATGGGTATCCCTGGACGTTATTTAGATAATAACGAGGCTACCAATCCAATTACTCCAGAAATGAATCTGCGTTACAGCATTGATCCAGATGAAGTAAACCGTCAGGAATTTTATCTGAGCGGTATTACAACGATTGGACTTTCTCCAACAAACAGCAATGTTATGGGCGGACAGATTGCTGTCTGCAAGACCGCTCCGCAGAAAATGGGTGAGCGTCTGGTAAAAGAACACGCCGCTTTGAAATGCAGCGTTACCAGCAGCGTAAAAGAAACCTATGGCAGACGCGACCAGTTGCCAAAGACAAAAATGGGCACTTTCTACCTGTTCCAGGAGAGTCTGCGCAAGGCAAGAGCGGAAAAAGAGGACGAACGCACACAGGCACAGCAGGTTATCTGCGATGTATTTGATAATTGCAGTATGCCAGTGTTTGTAGCAGCTGACACCAAGCTGGAAATTGATGGAATCCTCCATTTGATGAAGGATGAGAAGGTACAGCTCACTCTGGTTGACGGTTTCTGCTTTGCAGATTCTATCGAACAGATCAAAGAGCAAAATGTTGGTTTGATTTTGGGAAATGTTAATGGCTATTCCGAATTCGCAAAACATGGCATGGATATGACCAAGCTGTGCGAGCTGGTTGAAAATGGAAACAGGGTTGCATTCACAAACTCGAATGGCGGTCATTCCGAAGGCCGAGAAGTATTTATCTGGTCTGCAATCGAAGCATACCGTGCAGGCGTACCGGCAGAAGAAGTTGTTCGTATGATGACCGAACATCCGGCACATATGCTTGGTATTCAGGACCGCGTAGGTACATTGGAAGTGGGAAAAGACGCTGACCTGTCTGTATACACAGGCAATCCGGTAACTACTTATGCAGCAAAAGTAAAACATAGCATGATCAATGGCGAGGTGATATTCTAATGGAAAAGATCCTTATTAAGGGTGGTACCCTGTATACAATGACAGAGGGAGAAAACGATATTTTCTGTGGAGACGTGCTGGTTGAGAACGGCAAAATTGCAAAGGTTGCACCTCAGATTACCTGTGAAGATGCGCGCGTAATCGACGCTGCCGGAAAATATGTTCTGCCTGGACTGATCGACGCACACGTTCATATTGGACTGTTTGACTTTAACCACGATGCTGCGGTAGACGACGCAAACGAAATGACCGATCCTGTAACAGCAGCAATGGATGCACGTTACAGCATCAATCCAAAAGCAAGAGAACTCAAGGTTGCTTATGAGCACGGTATTACAACGATGCTGTTTACACCTGGAAGCGGCAACGTTTTCTGTGGACAGGCTATCGTTGCAAAAACATATGGCGACAATATCTTTGATATGACCATCAAAGCACCGGCAGCAGTAAAAATCGCGCGGGGCGGCAACCCGAAAAATACATACGGCGACATGAAACGTCTGCCAATGACCCGTATGGGTGTTGCAAATGTACTGTGGGAAACTTTCCGCAAAGCAAAAGAATATCTGGACAAGCTCAACAGCGATGAAAAACCGGACTTCGACGCAAACATGGAAGCAATCATTCCAGCGCTGAAAGGCGAAGTTCCATGCAAGATTCACTGCACACAGTATGATATGCTGACAGCAATCGAAGTTGCAAAAGCTTACGGCGTAAAATTCTCTCTGGAGCACGCATGGGGTGCAACCGATTATCTGGATGAAATCGTAGAGAGCGGCTGTGACATTTGCTACGGTCCAATCGCAACCTATCGTTCCCCAGGTGAGCGCAGAAAGATCGACGTAGAAGCAGTCAAGATGCTGGATGATCGCGGCGTCAATGTTGCTATCATCACCGACTCCCCAATCCTCAGCGAAGAATCCCTGTATCACCACATTGGTGAAGCAGTTCGTGAGGGTCTTGCACAGGAGCGCGCTGTTCGTATGGTAACGGTTAACCCTGCACGTCAGCTGAATCTGGACGACCGCATCGGAACTCTGGAAGCTGGCAAAGATGCTGACATCGTTGTTATGGACGGCAAACTGGGACTGGATACCAACGCCAAAGTATTGTATACTCTGGTTAACGGCGAAGTTGTATATCAGGCATAAGAACAACAGCTCCGCTGTGTTTAAAAAAAGACATCCTTCAGTTTATGAAGGATGTCTTTTTTGCGTTATCCATATTTTTAATGGGGGATAGGGCTTATTTTACAGTAACGCTTTCCCAGATTTCCTGATGCGCTTCGATTGCCGCTTCATGGTCCTGTCCGACCTCATAAAACTGAATCAAAATGTAATGTCCCTGATACGGCAGATGATAGGAATAAGCATAGGTCTTTTGCTCGTCTGGAACACCTTCATTTTCCGCTGGAATGTCGTCGATGCTCACGAGAATGTCGTTTCCGCGGAAAGGAATTGTTTTGAAGGAGATACAATTCGGGTCGAGGTGTACCTTTGCGGCTGCCCAGATGGTCTGGTTTGTTCTTAATTTATAAATTGTAAAGCCGTCTGCCGCTTTGCTGCCGTCCCGATGTTCAAACTGATAAAACGATGGATCGCCGGTTTGAGTCTGAACCCATTCCGCCGGAATTTCTGCGGAAACCGTGAAGGTTTTTTCGTCCACATTTCCCAAGCTGTCCAGAACGGTGCAGACAAGCTCAATCTGTTGCGTGCCTTCGATTGGTTCTTCGGGAGGTTCTTCGACAGCTTCTTCGGGTTCGGTTTCCGGAATTTCAATAGGAGGTTCTTCCTGTTGAACGTTTTCAAGCTCGTCATCGGGCGTTTTTTCCTTTGAGGGCAGCAGATGCTCCGATATAAGGATAAAGCAGACGACGAACAGCGCCAGCAATCCCAGAAACAGCGCAACGGTGATGATGTTTTTCTTTTCTTTTGTCATAAGATTCAACTCCTTTTCGCACCCAAGCTGTCTTTTCAAAATGATATATGTAGATTCCCTTTGTCTTATCTTACCATGTTTTCGATAAAAAGGGAACCGGTTTGTAGGATTTTATTAGATATTTTGTGTGAAAAAGCAGCTGCACGCAGATATTTGTCATGTGAAACAGTTCGTTCATCTATCTGTGTACCGGTTGTGCAATATAGACCGATTTTCTAAAATGGACAGAAAAAAAGCATCTATCGCAAGATAGATGCTTTTTGCGCTCAATGGTTGTGTTTTTAGCGGCAGTAAAATTCGATGGCGGCAGCTGCAAATTCTGCGGTTCCGTCGCCGCCGGCTTGATTGATGTTTTTGGTAAAGTCGCCGCCGCAGCCATACATTTTGCCCAATTCGCCGAGAATTTTATTAGAACAAGTATAAAAGTGCTCCGAAATAAAATCCTGTAATTTTTTTACCAGTGCCTGTGCTTCCTCCGACTCCGGCGACTGACCCTTTATCGAGCCAAATTCAACAAAAATATTCATCATTTTGTTGGTCAAGCCCTGCTGTTCTTCCGAGGTGCGGCCCTTCGATTTTTCCTCAAACTCCTTGTATTCAGGCGTGCTGCCCCAGGAGGCTTTTGCCTGTGCGGTATATTCGTCGATCTTCTTTGTATCAAATGCTGTAAAATCCAAAGTTTTCATCTCCATCAATTTGATTTCACGGGCGAAGTTGATCAGGTTTTCAAGATGTTCCTTCTTCAGCGTCAGCAGTTCGATCTGCTGTTCCAGCGCCTTGTGTTTATCAAAGTCGGAACGGCTGATGATTTCCTTGATGTCCTTCAGCGGAAATTCCAGTTCGCGAAACAATAAAATCTGCTGCAGCTTTTCCAAATCTGTATCGTCATACAAACGGTAGCCGGACTCGGTATATTGCGACGGATGCAAAAGACCGATTTTGTCGTAGTATTGCAGGGTGCGTATACTCACGCCTGCCAGCTTGCTTACTTCATGTACTGTTCTCATTTGGTATTCCTCCCCCGTGTGATATCAGTATAAACTATAACGTAAGGTAGGAGTCAATACTTTTTTGAAAATTTTTATAGGCGTATTTCAATCTTTTTTAGAGAGCTGTCCGGCAGAGGAAGTTTCGCAGCAAGCTTCGGTTTTTTGAACACAAAACAAATGGTTTATATGGGACAATTG
>CAMNVW010000153.1 GCA_946563605.1 uncultured Clostridia bacterium
TACAAAGGGGTTCCAAACCTCCCCAAGGCGCCTGACGATAAAGCATTTCGCACTCTGCGGAGTGCGACCAAAGGCGCTGCCTTTGGAAACTGCAAACTTTTGTGTACAAAAGTTTGACAAAAAACTTCTATATTTGGAGTACAAACTCAGCCAGATAACAGCTTGCGAGCGAGTGTGTTAACGCGAGCGATTGCCGTGTGATAAAATAACCGTTTTGCACAACCCAAAGCGCGAAATTGGGTGCAGGCTCAGCCTGCTTATGCCAAAATATCCGCGTACACGCCTTTGCAAGCTCTCAGCAGGTCGTCCGGCTTTGCTTCAATCTGGAAGCCAATCTTGCCGCCGCTGACAACAATGGTTTCCTGCTGCTGTGCAAGGCTGTCAAACGCGGTTCGATAGTTTTTCTTCATACCAATCGGAGAGCATCCGCCGCGGATGTATCCGGTAACGGCGTTGATCTGCGCGACAGGGATCATCTCCAGAGATTTTTCCCCGAACACCTTCGCTGCTTTTTTCAGATTCAATTCATGCTCAACCGGCAGCACACAGACAAAATAACCGCCGCTGTGACCCTTTGTCACCAATGTTTTAAAGACTTTCGATGGATCCATTCCAACCTTCTGCGCTACCGCCGCACCGTCGATATGTCCGTCGGAGGCGTCGTAGGTGTGCATTTCATAAGATATTTTTTCCTTCTCCAGAATACGCATTGCGTTTGTTTTTGGAATTCCCATTTCCTCAACCCTCTTTTGCTAGCTTTGTAAAAATCAAAAATAAAAGTTTTGTCAACTTTTTCAAAAGTTGTCTGGTTTTGGACGTTGTCCAAAATCCAATCCAGAGCGAAACTCCCTAAAATAAAATATAAAATAATAAAAACGATAGAGGCTATGTCTTTGTCCGATGCACCTATATAGCAGTGCGCCTGCTTTCTTATGAAAAGAAAGCAGGCGCGATGTGAAGCCCGAAGCCTCACAAAAAGTTTTGACTTTCTCAAAATCAAAACAGACGGATATATGGACAGCAGCACCGAAACAACTTACTGGCTCAAACTTTTTTATGTTGGGATTTTGCGCTAATGAGCCGCTAAAGCGGCGCACTCCCGTGCGAAAGCCTCTGTGAAAATTTCTGCCCCTATCGTTTTTATTTTTTGAATGGAAGGCATTTCGCACTCTGCGGAGTGCGACTAAAGGCTCTGCCTTTGGAAACTGCGAGCTTTTTGAAAAAAGCTCGACCAAAAACTTTATTTTTTAGAGTGCGTAAATTTTCGCGATATTTACCAATGTTTCTGTCATCTTATCCATAGATTCTACCGGAATATACTCAAATCTGCCGTGGAAGTTATGACCGCCGGTGGACAGGTTCGGACATGGCAGACCCATATAGGACAATCTTGCACCGTCTGTGCCGCCGCGGATCGGAATGCTGACTGCTTCTACGCCGCACTGACGGAACGCTTCTCTTGCGTTGTCGATCAGGTGCATATGCGGTTCAATCTTTTCTTTCATGTTGCGGTAGGACTCAGTGATGGTCAGTTCAAAGGTACCTTCGCCGTATTTTTTATTGAGGTAATCGGCAATATCCTGCATCACCTGTTTTTTCTGCTCATATTTAACAGCGTCATGGTCACGAATGATGTAGGAAAGTTCTGCTTCCTCCACTCTGCCGTTAATGCTGTTGAGGTGGAAGAAACCTTCATAGCCTTCGGTGTATCTTGGATTCTGTTCTACCGGCAGCATATTGTGATATTCCATTGCCAGCAGAGAAGCGTTTACCATCGCATTTTTTGCAGAACCGGTGTGGATGCTCAAGCCATGTACCACTACCTTTGCAGCGCCTGCGTTAAAGTTTTCATACTCCAGCTCGCCCAGCTCGCCGCCGTCTACGGTGTAAGCAAAATCTGCGCCGAAGCCCGCTACATCAAAATGGTCTGCGCCGTGGCCAACTTCCTCGTCCGGTGTGAAGCCGATTTTAATGGTGCCGTGCTCGATTGTGGAATCGTTGAGCAAACATTCTGCCATGGTCAGAATCTCTGCGATACCTGCTTTGTCGTCTGCGCCGAGCAGAGTGGTACCGTCTGTTACCATCAGATGCTGTCCAACATATTTTTTGAGGTCAGGATATTCTTTTTCGGTCAGGTAGATCTGTTTTTCTTCGTTGAGCAGAACGTCTCCGCCCTGATATTCAACGATTTTTGCTTTGATGTTGTCGCCGGACGCATCCTCTGCGGTGTCCATATGCGCGATGAAGCCGATTACCGGTTTGTCCTCTTTGCCTGCGGTTGCCGGAATGGTTCCATACACATAGCCCATGTCATCCATGAAAGCGTCCTGGATGCCCATTTCTTTCATTTCCTTTACCAGCGCTTCGCCCAAAACCTTCTGGGATGCGGTGGATGGAACGGTCTCAGATGTGTGGTCGGACTGTGTACCAAAGCTGACATAATGCAGCAGTCTTTCATGTGCTCGCATAATGATCTCCTCCAATTTCATTGATAGAATTGCATCTTTATTATACCGCGCGCAAAAGGATTTCGCAAGCTGAAACGCTTTTATTTCCCGGGAAACAACCCTTGTCAGGACTTATTTTTTCCCAAATGACATTCCATAGTGGAACATCTTTAAGCACAAAATTTTCTGAATTTCCAGCATATTGTCCATAATCAATTGGACATCTGGATGGGTGTCGACATCGTTTCCATTCAAACGCTTTGAAATATCCCAGCACATTCTGATGGTTTCATTGTACAGACGCTCGCACCTGCTGCCCTGTGCATAAGCGTTTTCAACTTCCGGCAGTGCAAATTCATCGGTCAGTTCATCGGTTAATGTATCGTACACCATCTGGGAAAAACTATATTCCTTTTCGGGACGATAAGTTTCGATGATTTGCATTACCTCATTCATATCAATTTCCTTTTTTGCATCAGTTTTAACAGTTTTTCCATTTCTGTCCTTTCGTTTGTCATTTTTCATTCCTCCTAAAATATTGTAAATATACAGTATATCTATTCAACTTATTATATCGTATTTCTTTTATAAAATAAACATACAATATATTTATTTTGAAAAGGAATGATATTATGGCAATAAAAAGTGTATCCATTCGTATGGAAGAAGAAATGTTGAAAAAACTCAATTATGTAGCTGACTATGAGGGACGTTCCCTGAACAGTCACATCTTGGTTTTAATCCGAAACAACATCAAAGCATTTGAAGCCGAGAACGGAGAGATTGAAGATTCCATCACGCCCGACCTCAACGTCAAACCTGGAAGGCACAAATAAGCGGCGGAATCATTCTTTATCAATAGAAAAAATCTATTTGAAACCTTTCTTACACTATGTTATGATAATATATGATAAATGTCGTGTAAAGAAAGGAGCGTACCGCTGTGAAAACACGAAGATTTTTTCATTGTACCCTCACATTCGCCTTGAGCCTGTGTCTGCTGGTTTCGGGATGTGCTAAACAGGAAGAAGTTACAGCCAAATCCGGTCATTCCTACCCTGAATATTTTTATCATCCCGAATGGCTTTCCAACAAGTTGGATGAGCGGTTCCAGCAGATTTTTTATTACTCACTGGACAATCCTACTGTTGATAAGCCTTTCCCACCGGACAGTGACCCTGCAAAAACAATTCCGACCGGAAGTGGCTCAGACTCCTATCTCTTTCACAGTTGTTGGTTTCCTGAGCAAAATCTCATCAAGGGGGCTTTATTCTTCATTGAGCCTCCCAACAGCTTTCATGCTGTTGGGGTAGACCGCAATGTTGTACGAGGAATTTATGACCTAACCGGTGGGGAAACCAAAAAAGACAATACCTTTCCTTTGGAATCTCTATCGATGGAATTGGAACTTACCAACTGCACCATCCATGACCTTACACTGGGTTACAAATCCGACTTTCGTCTGCAAAATCAGATGATTCCACTGGCAATCGAGGAATCCGACGGCATTATGAAGGTAACGGCAGATTTTTCCCAAGTCAAACCGCTTCTTGTTAATCAACTGGAAAACAACCTGATTATCAGCGGCGTCTTGACCTATCAGGGAGAGGACTACAAATTTAACACAAGGATTAAGATTCTGTCACACAACTTGATATTCTTTTTCATTAGCAAAACCACCGGAACGAAATTCGATCCGGTGGTTTTTCAAAATTTTCACAGTTTAATTGTTGAAATCTGCAAGGCTG
>CAMNVW010000154.1 GCA_946563605.1 uncultured Clostridia bacterium
AAAATCCAACTGATTGGTCGGCGGCTGGCAGCTATGATTTTTGCAGACATAAAAGGTGGTTTGCCCCTCTTTTAAGGGGTATTCATTAGACGGAACGTTTATCACACAGAAAATATTACCGAGAGGAATCTCAAACGGCAGATTTTCCAGCGAATCGTTTGCTTTGGGCACGATGCTGATTTTGGTTGGCGGATCCAAATAATCGGACAGCGCGGTTAAAAACATTGAAAAACCTGCCGGATAGCGTTTGGCGTCGACCGAAAGAAAATCCAACTGCTGCTTGGCAAGCGTTTCAAATTGTTTTTCCGAGGTCAAAAAAGAGAGCCGCACCAGATTGTATGCCATCATTGAGTTGCTGCTGGGAAGCGCGCCGTCGTAAGTTTGTTTCGGACGGAAAATGAGCTGTTCATTTTCGCTGCCGAACAGGAAAAATCCGCCGTGTTGGTCATCGTAAAAATCGGAAAGAGCCTTGTCGCAAAATTGGCGCGCCTGCGCAAGATAGGCTGTATTGAGGGTGGCTTCATATAAGGAAAGCAGCGCAAAAATCATGTTGGCATATTCGTCCGCGAAGCCTTTTTCGCCGCGTTTGCCGTTGCGGAAGCTGACAAACAAGGTTCCGTTTTCGCACAAATGCTCCATGATAAAATGATACGCTTTCTGAGCCGCGGCAAGATATTTTTCCTGTCTGCTGGTGCGGTAAAGCTGGCACATGGCGGCAATCATCAGCCCGTTCCACGAAGTCAGAATCTTGTCGTCCAAGTGCAGGCGGCAGCGGTTTTTGCGATAGACGTAAACGGTTGGCAGGCAGGAATCAAACTGGTCGCTGAACTGCTGTGTGTGCAGAAGGTTCGGGATATTTTTTCCGTGGAAGTTGCCGGTTTTGGTGATATCGAAATAGCGGTTAAAGGCTGCGCCGACTTTTTCGCCGAGCAGCTCGGTGATTTCATCAGGCTCAAAAAGATAATATTTTCCCTCGATGCCATCGCTGTCTGCGTCCTGCGCGCTGTAAAAGCCGCCGTCGTCCGAGGTCATTTCACGAAGAATATAAGAGGCGGTTTTTTCGGCAATCGCAAGGTAGACGGTGTTGTTGGTGAGTTGGTACACCTTGCAGTATGCCATCATCAGCAGTGCGTTGTCGTACAGCATCTTCTCAAAGTGCGGCGCCAAAAACGCGCGGTCGGTGGAGTAACGGCAGAATCCGCCGCCGATGTGGTCGAACAGACCGCCGCGGTACATCTGCATCAGCGTTTTTTCCGCCATTTTCAGCGCTTCTTCATCGCCTGATTTTTGGGCGTAAAGCATCAGAAACAGCAGATTGTGCGGCGCCGGAAATTTTGGCGCATCGCCAAAGCCGCCGTATTGCTTGTCAAAACTGCTTTTGTACCACTTCACCGCCGAATCAATCAGCTGCATTTCGGCGGTTTGCTTTGTGAAATGGGGCCTTTTGAGCAGCGCAACGATCTCATCCGCCGATTGCAGCAGGGCTTCGCGGTTGGTCTCCCACTTTTCGTGAACGGTAATCAGCAGGTCGCGCAGACCAATCATATTGCCGTAGGAATTTTTGGGGAAGTAGGTTCCCGCAAAAAAAGGCTTCTGTTCCGGGGTCATAAAGATGCTGGTCGGCCAGCCGCCGCTTCCGGTGAACGCCTGACATACCTCCATGTAGATGCTGTCGATATCGGGGCGTTCCTCCTTGTCCACTTTGATTGGGACAAAATATTCGTTCAAAAGCTGTGCAATCTGTTCGTCCTCAAAGCTTTCGTGCGCCATCACATGGCACCAGTGGCAGGTGCTGTAACCGATGCTTAGAAAGATGGGACGGTCTAGCGTCTTTGCGCGTGCAAACGCTTCGGGACACCACGGATACCAGTCCACCGGATTTTCGGCGTGCTGAAGCAGATAAGGGCTTGTTTGATTTTTCAAATGATTTTGCATAAATATCCCCCACGTTATTTTTTTAAATCTCCCGTTGATGGATTGTCGATCAGCTTTCCGTCCTTGGAAAAGCGAGAGCCGTGGCAAGGGCAATCCCAGGAATGTTCCTGCGGATTCCATTTGAGCGCACAGCCCATATGAGGACACCGCTTGCCGGAAATGGTGAGCAGATTGGTGACGGCTTCAAAGGCGTTGACGGCAAGCTGCGGTCGCAGGATCGTTCGGGAAGGCGAAAATACCGGTGCATACGGATTGCTTTTTTGGGTGACCATATCGGCAAGGAGCTTTGCCGCCACCATCGAGGAAGTCATTCCCCATTTGTTGAAACCGGTTGCAACGTAAAGATTGGGTGTGTTTTTGGAATACTGTCCGATGTAAGGCACACCGTCCAGAGTCATGCAGTCCTGTGTTGCCCAGCGGCATTTTTCGCGGGCGTCTGGATAGTGGTGCTTTGCAAAGTCGGACAGTTCCAGCCAGTTGCCGCCCTGCTTGCCGGTGCGATGGTCTCCGCCGCCAATCAACAGAAGGTTTTGATAATTGCGAAAGGACATCCCTTTTTCGGCTTCATCGAGGTACATTCCATTGATGTCGGGGGCGTTTTCCAATGCAATCACATAGGAACGGTGCTGATACATTTTTAGGAAATAGCTGCCGTGTTTGTTGAGAAAAGGAAAGTGCGTGCAAACGATGATTTTTTTGGCTTTGATGGTGCCGCGATCGGTTGTGGCGGCGGTGTAACCGTTGCAGGTGATGAGCTCTTTCACGCGCGTATGTTCGTAAATATTTAACTTCGGCGCGATGGCGGCAAGAAACTTCAACGGATGAAATTGAGCCTGCTTTGGAAATTTGACTGCACCGGCGATGCGGAAAGGAAGCGGCAGATGCTGGCAAAATTCTGCGGCAAATCCGAGCTTTTCCAGAGCGGACAGCTCTTTTTCGATTTTTTCGCGGTCGTCCAAAGAATAAACAAAGGCGTCCTGTTCGGTAAAATCGCAGTCAATCTGCTGGCACAGTCTGCGGTATTCTTCTAAAGCGTTCTGGTTTGCCTCAAGGTACATCCTTGCCTTTTCGATTCCAAACCGGCGAATCAGTTGGTCGTAGATCAGACCGTGCTGGGACGTGATCTTTGCGGTTGTATTTTTGGTGATGCCGCTGCCAAGGCGGTCTGCTTCCACCAGAACATAATCTGCGCCGCGCAATGTCAGTTCGTGCGCGCAGAGAATCCCTGCCATGCCGCCGCCGATAATCAGCACGTCCGTCTGAATATCCTGCTGCAGGGGTTCAAAGTGTGGAATGTTTGCGCTATCCGACCATATCGAATTCATAGTATCCCTCCTGTAGCTAGCCTTAAAGCTAGTATGTATCTTTTTGCTGGTATTATTTCAGAAATCAATCAAAAGTGAGCTTATGAGCGAAAAACGAAATTATTAGCTGAATGACTTTGCTTTGCGGCAGCTGCTCTTGATAGGTCAATTAGTTATTGATTCCTGCTTTCGCGTGAATCACAAAAGCAGAGAAACAGAACGATTGATTATGCAAAACACAGCGATTTTCATTTGACGGAATTTGTGATATAATCAAAAAACAGGCTGAGATTGGAGGAAAAATCAAAATGGTCATCAGGAAAGAAGAAGCCAGGGACTATGAAGCGGTCTATTCCGTGGTGAAACGCGCCTTTGACAGCGCACAACAGGCGGACGGAAATGAGCAGGATTTGGTAAACGCATTAAGGCAAGGGGATGCGTTTATTCCAGAGCTGTCTCTGGTCGCCGAAGTGGACGGGAAAATCGCAGGGCATATTCTGTTTACCAAAGCAGCGGTCGGAGAGGAAACCGTTTTGGCGCTGGCGCCGCTGTCCGTTTTGCCGGAGTATCAAGGACAGGGAATCGGGACGGCGCTGATAAAGGAAGGTCACAGGATTGCAAGAGAGATGGGATACGGGTATTCCATCGTTTTGGGGAGCGAGAGATACTATCCGAGAACGGGATATTTGCCGGCGGAACGATTTGGCATAAAGCCGCCGTTTGACGTTCCGAGCGAAAATTTTATGGCGTACCGGCTGCGGGAAAATCTGCCGAAGCTGTCGGGAATGATGCAGTATGCAAAAGAGTTTGGGATTGACTGAAATAAACCCGTATACTATAACTTTTGCTGGAATCGGCTTGAAGCTGGAAGCATTTGCTCGTTAGAGCAAAAATAAAAGTTTTTGCTTGAGCTTTTTTCAAAAAGCTCACAGATTCCAAAGACAGCGTC
>CAMNVW010000155.1 GCA_946563605.1 uncultured Clostridia bacterium
AAGGTATGGTTATCTTCCCATATCTTCTGCCACTTGGCTTCAATTTGGCTGTAATCGTATTTCAACAGTAGTTCCTCCTCAGCAGGCTTTTGACCTGCACACAGTTTAATGCAATTTTGAAAATAATAAATGATAAAAGTTTTCGCCAGCCTTTTACAAAAGGCTGCGGTTTCCAAAGGCAGAGCCTTTGGGCGCAAGGGCGCACTTTTTATTTGGTGCGAATTTCTTTTATTATTATAAAAATAAATAAAAAACGATAGTGGCACAAATGCCTGTTTGAGGCACGCGCACGGCAGTGCGGCGGCATTTATGCCGCCTTGAAATCTCTGTTTACGCACTGATAAATAGGTTTCACGCTGCGAAACGGTACTGCCGTACCGCAGCATTGAAACTGCACTGTGCCCCTATTCTTTTTATTTTTATTTATTGATTTTCAATTTTCGCCCATTGCGATGGGCGACCAGAGTTTCACTCTGGACTGGACAACTTTTATTTTCTTTTTGTTGCTTAGTTTTTCGTCAGCAGCTCGCTGATGTCAACCTGCGGCGCATCGCTCCACAGACGCTCCAGATTGTAAAAGTTTCTGGATTCCTCCAAAAATATGTGTACCATAACATCGTAATAATCCAGCAGAATCCACTGCGCGCTCTGGCGTCCTTCTACACGGTTTGGCTCGATGCCAAGCTTGGTCATCTCATCCTCGACCTCATCTGCAATGGCTTTTACCTGTGTGGTGTTGCTTGCGGAGGCAATGACAAAATAATCTCCCAAACTGGAAAGTTCTTTAATCTCCACCAGCTTGATGTCCTTCGCCTTTTTGCTGTCCATGACTTTCACGATTGCTTTCGCTTGTTCTAAGGATGTCATATTTTTTTCTCCTTTACACCTTTTTTATGCAATCTATTCTTTGTTTGCAGAACTGCTCTTGCTGCTTGATTTGCTCGAACTGCCCGTCTTAGAGCTGCTCGGTTTTACTTTGACTTTATTCGACTGTTCTTCTTCCTCTTTTTCCAGCGCTTCCTGCTCCGCTTTTTCTTCTGCTGCTTTTTCCTGATTGGACTTTGAAAGGATCACTTTTTTGTCGTCATCCTTTTTCGTGGATTTCGCAGGCGTTTCATCCTCGGTTTCCTCTTTGTCGGAGGATTTTGTGGTTGTGGAACTGCTCGAGGACGATTTTTTTGTTGAGGAGCTTTCCTCGACCTGCTGGTAGACATACACGATGTTACCATCCTTGTCATAATCGTAGATCGGGTCGCCGTTTTTATCCAGACGGTACAGCGGATTTCCGTTGCTGTCGTACTGATACTGCGGCGTCAGTTCGTTCTTATTCGAGCTGCTGTTTGAATCTGTATTTTTCTGGGTGGACTGGCTGCTCTGGTTCGTGTTCTTATTTGTACCGGAACCGGTGCTGCTTGAACTCCAATTGGAATTGGAAGAAGAATTAGAATTGGACTGGTTCGAACTGCTTGATTTGTTGGTCGAACGGTTGCCGTAAACGCTCGGAACGTTCAGCTCCGCCGCGGTCACGCCGTTGCCCTGCGTTGTAAAGTTTTCATTGAGAATTTCGACCAGCGCATCCTCATCCGCATTGTAAACGGAATAGGAATAGTACATTGCGCCGGTTCCTGGTACAACGTGCATCTGCAAATCGTCCACATCCAATGCGAACAGGCTTGTTGCGGTGGAAAGCATCTTATCGAGCGGCATATCAGTGTCCACGTCGTCGTAATGCTTCATCACAATCGGGATACACTTCATGCGTCCGAGCTCTTTGACGCGGCGGATTGCCGCCTTGACAAATTCGGTCTGTGCGTCGATACGTCCCAAATCGCCGTTGCGGTAGCCGGAACGATAGCGCAGAATCCACTCTGCCTTTTCGCCGTCCAGCGTCTGCTCGCCGGGGTACAGCACCTTACCAGGCAGATAATTGATCTGCTGTTCGATGTTCATGGTCACGCCGCCCAAATCGTCCACAATGTCGCGCACGCCGCTAAGGTCGATGGTCACATAGTAATCAATATCCAGCTTCCAATTTTCCTCCAGATATCCTTTGAGCGTTTCGATGCCGCTCATGCCATCCTTCGGATGCCCATAGATTGCGTTCACCTTTCCGGTCGGGAACGCGGAACCGACAAAGGTATCGCGCGGAATCCGCAGGATATTGACCTCATTTTTCTGCGTATCGAACACCGCGTACATGATGACGTCCGTCAGCTTTTGTGTGTTGTCCACGCCGCAGCACAGCACCGAGATGGTGTCCTCCTCCAAAGGTTTGATGTCGTCCTCCGAGGTTTCTTCCGAATCGACTAGGACAGCTTGCGTTTTGTCCTCGACGATTGATACAGGACGGTTGTCGTATCCTCTTGAATAACCCATGGTATAGGCTGCGGCGGTGCAGACGATCAAGCAAACAGCTGCGACTGCCGCGGCAAGGATTCGTTTTCGATTTGTGTTCAAAATTTTTGCCCCCAAACATTAACTTGATGCTCCCAAGGTCAACGCCAGCGCATTAACCTTTTAGATACTCATTATATGCCAGGCAGGTATCCATACACAGCGGCAGCTGCTTTGCCGCCTGGTTGCTTACCGCAAAAATCAATGCTTCCCGCATCCCCTCCGTGAGGGAACGCTCGACAATTTCCCGCATTTTCTCAGCGTCGGGATAGTCGCGCTCCTTGCTTGTCAGGTCCGCGAGATAAATAATTTGCTCCAACTTGCTCATCCCAGCGCGCGCGACGGTGTGGTACCGCACCGCGTTGATGATGTCCTCATCCTCTATTCCCAAAACCTGCCGGATATATTCCGCCGCGGCAAATCCATGCCAGACCGGCGGCTGCTCAAGCAGGTTGTTGTCCAAAATTATAGCAGACTTTTCCATCCATTGCAACTGTTCCGACTGCGGCAGATTTTTACAAACATCATGCAGGATGCCTGCGATATAAGCCTTTTGTTCATCTGCACCGTATTTCTGTGCCAGATGCACTGCCTGCTGCGCCACATTGAGCGAGTGTTCAAATCGTTTGGGTTTGAGCATCCTGCGGATGACCTCTACATATTCTTCGTTTGTCATTTTTATCTTTTCCTGTTTGAGATATAACTTTTCCTGCAAAATTTTTTGATAAACACACGGCGGCAGCAGTCCGTCACAGCTTTCTCCCCTGCTGATTTTTTCGCGTATCTCGGTGGAGGATATGCTCAGCACCGGAAAATCGAACACCTGCACACTGCCGTACTGCGAAAGCGTCTGCGCGCATTTTTTCAGTTCGCACAGTTCCCCTTCATTTCGCGCGGCGGTGCAGAGGGTGGTATGTTTTAAAATTTCCTGCCAGTCTTTCCAGAGCTGAAAACTCAAAAACATATCGCTGCCGACCAGCAGAAAAAGCTCTGCCTGCGGATATTGTTCCCGAAGCAGCCGCACCGTATCGACCGTATAGCTTTTTCCGCTGCGCAAAAGCTCCATGTCGCTCACCTGTACTTTTGGGATATCCGCAAAGCCGAGCTCACACAGCTGCATCCGCAGCCGCGCCGGCGCCAAATTGACCGCTTTTTTATGCGGCGGCTGCTGCGTGGGAATCACGAGCAGCCGCGTCAAATCCAGCGCTTGCAGATAATGCTTTGCCAGCATCACATGGCCGCTGTGTATCGGGTTAAAGGTTCCGCCAAAGATTCCTATTTTCTCCATTTTTCCACCCACCTTTATCAAAGCGGTTCGACGGTTTACAGGATGATTTTCGGGTCCTTTTTATTCTGGCGGTACAGCACGAAGCGTGTGCCGATCACCTGCACGACCTCGGCGCCGGTCTTGTCCGCCAGTTCCTGAGCGGCTTCACGCGCGAATGCCGGCGCTGTTTCCAGCACGCGCAGTTTGATCAGTTCTCTTGCGCGCAGTGCGTCATCCACCTGTTTTACCAGCTGTTCGCCGATGCCGCCTTTGCCCACCTGAAGGATGGTTTCCATTGGATTTGCCAGTGTTCTCAATTTTGCTCTTTCTTTACTTGTCAACATATTTATTTTTCCTTTCCCTGCTTGAATGTCACGCTTACAGTTTTGTTTTGCAACGGGCTTTGCGTTCCATTCTCCCTAGCTTCTACAAACTTATTTCGGGCTTACGCAGCCCGAACCACTATTTGACCTTCGAG
>CAMNVW010000156.1 GCA_946563605.1 uncultured Clostridia bacterium
GCATGACCGACACCATGGGCAGAATGCACTCCGACGCACAGTTCGCAGGTTCTTCCTCCGTTCCGGCTCATGTTGAGATGATGGGTCTGATCGGTATGGGTAATAACCCGATGGTCGGCGCGACCGTTGCTTGTGCAGTTGCAGTTGAGGAAGCTGCTCAGTAAAAAAAGAATAGTATGAACAGTTTAAACGGAGCCTTGTGGAAAACCACAGGGCTCTGTTTTTTTGCGCGATTTTGTGCTATTATAAAAATCTATAAAAACGCAGATAAGGGAGGCAGGAAAATGAGCGAGAAAAAAAGTTACTATCAGGCGTATGACGAACGGTATAAACAGGTGCATCAGGAGGGCATACAGTGGTTTTCCGATGCGCCTTCCGAGATTGTGGAGCAGACGATCAAACAATATCATATCCCCAAGCAGGCAGATATTCTGGAAATCGGCTGCGGAGAAGGCAGGGATGCGGAAAATCTCCTGAACAAAGGCTATCATCTTTTGGCAACAGACATTTCAGCAGAAGCAATCGGCTATTGCAAAGAGAAATTCCCGCAGTTTCAGCACAACTTTTGCACACTGGATTGTTTAAATGATACCATGCAGCAGAAATTTGACTTTATTTACGCGGTGGCAGTGCTGCATATGTTTGTGTTGGACGAGGACAGGCAAAAATTTTATCAGTTTATCGGCAGTCATTTAAAGGAAAGCGGCGTCGCACTGATTGGAACGATGGGCGATGGAAGCTTTGAGTCCTGTTCCAATCCTGACGATGCCTTTGCTTTGCAATCGAGAACACATGAGCAAACGGGCAAAGAAATGATGCTGGCATCAACCTCCTGCCGCGTGGTGAATTTTACTACCTTTCACGATGAGATTCAAAAGGCAGGCTTGGAGCTGTTGGAAAGCGGTATGACCTGCGTTCCGCCGGATTTTCCGGTGATGATGGTGGCGGTCGTGAAAGGTAGGAGGGATTAGTTTGAAAAAGGCGAGGGTGGAACGGATGAAAGCGAAAAACGGGGCAAAAACGCTGAAAACATGGCTCAAATTTTTTGCTTGCTCTTTGGCTGGTGTGATTATTGCCAATCTGCTGATGGACGGTTTCCCGATTTTGGGAATGCCTGAAAAGGAACAGGTGCTGTCGGTGCAGGTCGAAATTGCCGGTCAGAGTGCACAGGTCAAGCCGGATGAACTGGAGCTTGCGTGCAATCTGGCGGGCGGACTGCGGCATTGGGGATTCTCTGATCTCAAATCGGAGCCAACAGTGTTCCTTTGCTATCAAATGAAGGATGGCAGCACGATCGTGATTGGGGCGGACAAGGATGTTATTTATAAGGATGGCAGGTATTATCGGGCAAAGGGAGGCTGTGGGGCGTTTTTTGAGAAGGTCGCACAGGCGATGCAGGTGGATTGGCATTGACCATTGTTTATACAAAAAGGAGGATACGATGAAAACATTGATTTTTAACGGATCGGGCCGAAAAAACGGCGACACCGAAAATCTGATTCAAGAGCTGGTTCAAAATCTGGATGGGGAATATAAAATCGTCAATACCTTTGATGGAAGTATCAAGGCTTGCGTGGACTGCCGCTATTGCTGGACACATCCGACCTGCTGTGTGCAGGATGGATGGGCAGAAGTCGCATTGTATCTTCAGGAATGTGATAACCTCGTCATCGCGTCGCCGATTTATTTTGGTGAGCTGACCGGACCGGTGATGAGCGTCCTCAGCCGGATGCAGATGTTTTGGGCAGCAAAGCTGTTTCGCAAAGAAACGTTACCCATCAAACCGAAACGTGGCGGAATCATTTTGGTCGGTGGAGGAAACGGAAGTGCAGCGGCGGCAATCAAAACGGCGTCGCTTTTGCTGCGGCAGATGAACGCAAAAGAAATCGGGGAAGAGGTTTTCTGCTTTACGACCGATGCGCGCAAGGCAGCAGATGATCCTGCCGCAGTGGAACAGGTGAAAAAATTGGCTCAATTTTTCAATAAAATGTAAGAATCAGGAATAATTTGTTTGATTATCATGTTTGCGAAAACAGCGGACTATAGATGATGGATAAAAATAAATATACATATTTCACAATTTGCAAAATATACAATGACGAAAAGTCCAAAGGTGTCTAAAAAAGAAAAGTCGAAATAAATCGGATGAAAAATGATTTTGGACAACATTCAAATATAAGAGCTTGTGCGCTTCACAAAGACAAAATGCGTTCTAAAGAATACAGGTTTGAAAGAGAGAGAATCGAAGAGTTGTGCAATCTGCTGATACAGTTATTTTTTGAAGGAAAATAATTTTGAAAATGATGTTGGAAAATCAGCAAAATAGACAATGAATAGTTGTGGTTTGTTTCCAAAAGATAAAAAACTTTGTGATTAACTCAAATTATAACATAAGCATATAAACAAAATGAACAAATATCAAGTGAAATATGAATAATGTGTAGACAAATAGATGAATTTAAGCTATAATGAAGTTACCAACAAAATCAAATGTTGAGGAGGAAAATGTATGGAAGCTTTTATGGACGCATTAAACGAAAAAGTATTGGTGTTGCAGGATTTCATGTCCGGTAAACTGCTGGTTGTGCTTCTTGTAGGTACAGGTATCTGGTTTACATTTAAACTGCGCGGTGTTCAGTTCAGACAGCTGGGTGCTTCGTTCAAAGCAGTATTTGGCAATATCAAACTCAATGGTGAAAAAGCAGGCAAAGACGGTATGTCATCTTTCCAGTCCCTGGCAACAGCGATCGCTGCTCAGGTAGGTACTGGTAACTTGGCTGGTGCTGCAACCGCTCTGGTAATGGGTGGTCCTGGCGCTATCTTCTGGATGTGGATTTCCGCTATCTTGGGTATGTCTACCATCTTTGTTGAGGCATCTCTGGCACAGAAATATAAAACAGTTGACGACTCCGGTGAGGTTACCGGCGGACCTGTTTATTACATCCGTGCCGCTTACAAAGGCACACTTGGTAAAGTGCTCGCAGCAATCTTCGCAGTTCTGATCATCTTCGCACTGGGCTTCTTTGGCAACATGGTACAGTCCAACTCGATTGGTGACGCATTTAAAGGCGCATTCGGTATCAACCCGGTTATCGTTGGTGTAATTGTAGCTCTTCTGGCTGCATTTATCTTCCTCGGCGGTGTTGGCCGTATCGCGTCCATTACAGAAAAAGTAGTTCCAATTATGGCAGCATTCTATATTGTTGGTGCTCTGGTTGTAATTATCATGAACATCAAGAACCTGCCAGAAGCAATCAGACAGATTTTTGTTGGTGCATTTAACCCAGAAGCTGCAATCGGCGGTTTTGCTGGTGTAGCTGTTTCCCAGGCAATTAAATACGGTGTTGCTCGTGGTCTGTTCTCCAATGAAGCTGGTATGGGTTCTACTCCACATGCTCACGCAGTAGCAAAAGTAAACCATCCTTGCGAACAGGGTCTGGTTGCTATGATGGGTGTATTTATTGATACCCTGATCATCCTGAACCTGACAGCATTCTCCGTTCTTTGTACTGGTCAGCTGACAGATCACGCACAGTCTCTGTCTGGTGCTGCTCTGACACAGGCTGCATTCACAAGCGCATTCGGTCAGTTCGGCGCTATCTTTATTGCAATTTGTATGTTCTTCTTCGCATTCTCCACCATCATCGGCTGGTACTTCTTCGGCGAAAAGAACGTAAGATACCTCTTCGGTTCTAAAGCAGTAAAAGTTTACGCTGCACTGGTAGTTGTATGTATCGTCATCGGTTCTGCTCTGAAGGTTGACCTCGTTTGGAACCTCTCCGACCTGTTTAACAGCTTGATGGTAATCCCGAACGTACTCGGTCTGTGGGCACTGTCCAACGTTGCTGGCGAACTGTATGAAGACTACAAGAAAAAACAGCCTGCAAAAGTTAAATAAGCGTACTGATTATTCATTGGTATAATGTCTATCTGAAAGAAAAGCGTCCTTTGGGACGCTTTTCTTTTTTGCATAGATTGACGCTGCACAGATAGCTTGCTACAATAATCATAATGAGATGCGGCAAGGGGAAAACTTTTTTAGCGTTTAAGGTGAAAGGAGATTTTTACAA
>CAMNVW010000157.1 GCA_946563605.1 uncultured Clostridia bacterium
CTAACTTGCCATCAACGATGGTGTTGGCGCCCTGCTTGCACTTTGTCACGCATTTACCACAGGTGGTACATTTGTGTCGATGAAAGATCAGTTCCTTTTGGTAGCTCTGACTTTCAGGATTGTGACACCACATACATCTCAAGGGGCAGCCCTTAAAGAAAATAGTGGTTCGCACACCGTCGCCATCGTGCGTTGAAAATTTTTGAATATTGATAATATTAGGAAAGTTCATCATAAACCTCTTTATATTTTCATAATAAAAGAATAAGTCATCAATAATTTCAACTTAATTATAAAACATTACACTATCAAAAGTCAAATCGCAGAATAGAAAAAAAACACTGTTTAAATTTATTTAAAACGGACAATTTATACAAAAACAGTTCTTGACCATGAAAAACAAAATAAAAATGAATTTAAATGTGAAAAAATTTCATATATACAAAAGCTTCGATAGATTTTTTCCATCGAAGCTTTAAAATAATTTAACGTTTTGTTTTCTTTTTTGCGGCAGAAAGAACGAGGAGCAGAACGATGATAATTGCCGAAACAACCAGCAGTCCAATGACAAGACCGACCTTGTTGTTGTCGCCGGTGCTGGGGTTATTTGCTGCGAAAGCAACCGGAGTCAAAGCGAAAAAGGAAGCTGCAAACGCAGAAAGAAATGTCAGTAAACGAGTTATGGTGTTGCGCATAAGAAGCACATCCTTTCTAATAATAAAAATAACAGATACAAATTCATTATAGTACGGTGTTTTACCCTTGTCAAGACGTGGGGAAGGAAATTCATTCCCTGGGAAATGAATTATATCAAAGAAGAAATCCGGTAAACAGCGCAGGTATTTTCACAGGTTTGGTCGGCAAGCTCCTGCGGCGAGATTCCCTTGATTTCGGCTAATTTCGCCACCGTTTGAGTGAGCATAGTAGAATCGCAGCGGCTGCCGCGGAACGGCGTGGGCGCCATGTAAGGGCAGTCGGTTTCGATGAGCAGCCGATCCAGCGGAATCTCTGCGGCGGCTTCAATCGCTCTGCGTGCATTTTTAAAGGTAATTACGCCGGTGAAACCGACATACATTCCAAGTTTGATGACTTCTTTGGCAATCTCAGCCGAACCGGAGAAGCAGTGCATAATCCCCTGCGGACGGTATTTTTTCAACAGCTCCAGAGTGTCTGCGTGTGCATCGCGGTTGTGAATGATGACCGGAACTTGGAGGTCTTTGGCGAGCGCAAGCTGCTGTTCAAAGATTTTTTTCTGGACATCGCGAGGGGAAGCGTCGTCGTAATAATAATCCAGACCGATTTCACCCAAGGCCATCGCTTTTTCATAGGAAAGCTGCTGTGCCATGACGTCGAGATAGTCTTTGGAATTTTGCGCGGCAATTTCCGCTGCCTGATCGGGGTGGATGCCGATGCTGCAATAGATAAACGGATATTTTTTTGCAAGTTCGATGCCTGCAATGTTGGCATGGGTGGTGTTGCCGACGTTCATGATGGCTCGTACACCACGGGAAGCCATTGAGGAGAGAAGCGCGTCACGATCCTCGTCGAAGCGAGGGTCGTCGTAGTGCGCGTGGGAATCAAAAATATTTTGCATAAGTGCCTCCCTTAAAAAATAAAAGTTTTTTGTCAAACTTTTGTACACAAAAGTTTGCAGATTCCAAAGACAGAGTCTTTGGTAGGGTTTGGGACGAAGTCCCAACGATAAAAACAAAAATAAAAAATGTGCGGGACACAAAGCGGTTTCGATGCTGTGGTACGTCAGTACCCCAGCGTAAGCTGGCTCATGAAGTTCTTTCAATAAAGATAAAAACGTCCAGACACAGAGGGTTGTTGCTGTGGTGCGTAGTACCCAGTTTGCATTTGCAAGCAGACAACGCTTGGAACTGGCTTACGCCAGCGCACTCCCGTGCGACAATATTCGAGCATCTTTGTGCCGCTGACGATTTTTATTTTATCTTTTTTTGAGGTGTTTCGCACTCTGCAGAGTGCGCTTTAGGACTCTGCCCTAAAGACCTGCAATTTTTTGAAAAAAATTGAGTAAAACTTTGTAAGCAATGAACTTTGATTTATTGCACCCGCACGGAAGTGCAGCAGGCTTTGCCTGCTTGACTAAAATCTGCACCCTTAGATCAAATCTGTCGACGAATTTTCCAGTACATTGGGAAGCAGAGTGTAGATGCTGCTTCCGCACAGCAGGTCAAAATGTTTTTTCACCTGCATAAAAGCCTTCCATTTGTCAATGGAACTTTCGGTCACTCCATGACGAAGTGCAACGTCAACCAGCCTTTTTTCAAGGATGCACGCGCCGTTTGGCAAGGAAATCGCATCACAGAGCTGGATCAGCCGGTCATAATCGTCGTAAGGATGGCTGTCCAGAAAGTTTTGCAGAAAGGTCAGCTGTTCGTTTGAGCAGTCAAATTTTCCGTTAAAAGAGGATAGGTCCTTAACAGGGAAGGAATGGGTCAGGCAGATGCGGGCAATCTCCGGTTCGTGAAGTTTCATCATAAAATCGTACCCATCGAAAATATGCCGGATACCGCTGATGCCTGTGCCGCGACCGATATCGTGAAGAAGCCCCATCACATAAGCTGTGTCGGGATGGATACCATCAATTTTTTCGGCAAGCAGTCTTGCGTTTTCGGCGACCGAAAGACTGTGCTGTTCCCACGAACCAGGATTATTTTGAGCAGCCTGTTGGAGATACAACTGGGCTTGAGAGGGTGTGAGCATACGTCCTCCTTTTTTCTCATCGGACAAACCCGAAAAAAGAGGAGCAGACGCTCCTCTTTTTTGCAGGATTATTTACACTTAGCGCAGTTTGGAACCGTTCGGGATACTGTCGTCAACAAATACAACCTTGACGGTCTTTTCGTCTACATCCGCAGCAATAATCATGCCGGAGGATTCCTCGCCGCACAGTTTTGCAGGTTTGAGGTTTGCAACCACAATGACCTTCTTGCCGATGAGGTCTTCCGGTTTGTACCACGGAGCAATGCCGGAAACAACCTGTCTGCCACCCTCAAAGCCGTCGTCCAGCTGGAGTTTCAGCAGCTTTTTAGCGCGTTTTACAGGAACACATTCCTTGATCTGGGCAACGCGCAGGTCAACCTTGCCAAAGTGCTCAATGTCGATCAGATCCGCAACGCCTTCATATTTTGGAAGCTGCGGATGATTTGCCGCCTGCTGTGCTTCCAGTTCTTCCAGCTCTTTTTTCATATCAATGCGAGGGAAGAGGGTGTCACCCTTGTGAACGGTGACATTCTTTGGCAGTACGCCAAATTTTGCAGCGTTTTCGTAGGAAACATCTTCTTCGGCAGCGCCAATCTGCTGTGCGATCTTCGCAGCGCTTTCCGGCATGAATGGGGAAAGCAGGGAAGAAGCAACGCGCAGGGATTCCAGCAGGTTGTACAGAACAGCAGCCAGACGTGCTTTTTTGGTTTCATCTTTGCCAAGCGCCCAAGGAGCAGTTTCGTCGATATATTTGTTGGTGCGGGAGATGACCTTGAATACCTCTGCAAGCGCATTCTGGAAGGAGTAGCTTTCCATCTGTGCGTCATATTTTTCGCGCAGGGAAGATATCATCGCAATCAGTTCATCGTCCATTGGGTCGGATTCGTGTTCCTCTGGAAGGGTGTCGCCGAAATATTTTTCAACCATCGAAACGGAACGGGACAGCAGATTGCCTAAATCGTTTGCAAGGTCGATGTTGATGCGGTTGATGAGCGCTTCGTTGGAGAAGTTGCCGTCGGAACCGAATGGGAACTCACGCAGCAGGAAGAAGCGCAGTGCGTCTACGCCGTAGCGTTCTGCCAGCAGATATGGGTCAACCACATTGCCCTTGGATTTGCTCATCTTACCGCCGTCCAGCAGCAGCCATCCGTGACCGTAAACGTGTTTTGGCAGCGGCAGATCCAGCGCCATCAGGATAGCAGGCCAGATAATGGAGTGGAAACGGACGATCTCCTTGCCGACAAAGTGTACATCGGCAGGCCAGAATTTGTCGAAATCGTTGTATTTGTCATTTTCATAGCCGAGCGCGTTGATGTAGTTGGAGAGTGCGTCGATCCATA
>CAMNVW010000158.1 GCA_946563605.1 uncultured Clostridia bacterium
AAACAGCTTCGCCTTCTGTCCAGCCCGCAGCCTTCACCCCTTCCAGAGAGGTATAGACCCCCAGCGTATCATCTTCCTGTGTCCTGGATACCGGCTGAGGACCGACGATCAAGATGGATTCAAAGCCGCTCATGCTGGTTGCCGGTGCGGCAATCCGAATCTGAACATCGACAATATCGTTAAGATTATTACTCATTTTCTTAAACTTCCTCCTTTACCTGTGTTATTTGGGCGCTCTCAAACCATCCTGTTTTGTCCTCTGCCTGCTCCGGTGTTCCGCCGCCGCTTGGGGTCTGTTCAAACTGCTCCTCATTTGGCGGCGTGATGCCGGAATGTCCGCAGGCTTTGTCGATAAACGAAATCGTAAATTCCTGACGGGCGCGGTATTCGTATTTGGATTCGTTGAGCAGTGCGCTCACATCCAGCGTATCCCCCTCTGGGAGGATGCACAGGTTATGCTCCAAAAGGAAATCCTGTCCGGCATCGGAACCAAGATAGCTGAGAAACGCCTGTAAATCGCTCACTGCCGTGTTTCGGGCAGGCGGTGCAGTCATCCCCGGCTTTGCAGCCTGTTTTCTTCCTTTGGTGTAGAGGTTCAGGGTCAGTCTGCCGGTACACAGATAGCAGCGGCAGACTTCCTCCTCTTCGTAAGTATCGGGATGAACAGAACGCGAAACGTTTGTTAATTTGAGGGCTATAAACGGGTACAAGGGTTTAACCTGATTGGTCTCGCACCACTGCACCGCAGCCCCCGCAAAATATTGCTTGACCAGGCGTTCAAACAACAGCTGTGCCTGTTCGGTCGTCATGTTCTCACCTCCGGCGGATCGGGCTGCTGACCTTCCGGCAGAACCACCCACTGACATTCCCAATGGGCAAGCGGTGTATGCGCCCAAAGGGATGCCTGCTCACATTCGTACCATTCCCCGAAGCAATAGAGCAGGTCTGCCGGAATACCGGTGCGCTGGCTGACGGTATGCGCTTCATCTTTGCCAAAGCTTTTGACCCGCCGCGAAGAACGTTCCCCCTCCGGCAGTGCCTCCAGCTCCTTTGCATTGAGAGATTGGACGTTGAGCCGAACCGGTCTGTCGGTGTAGGAACGATAGCCGCTGCTGTCCGGCTCTCCGAACCGGCGGAGGATGTAGGTTGATTTAAACATCGTCATCTTCTCCTTTCGGGCAAATCTTATGACGGATACTCTGCCGCAGCTGAGCGGTGTCGATAAGCGGCTGTTCCGACTGCTTCATGCGAACGGTTGACGGTGCGTTCGGAACAAAGTCGCCGTCTTTTATCTGGTTTTGTACAAATCCCACTGTCATCACGCCGATACGATTGAGCGTGTCCTTTGCCGTCCACCGCCCGTTTAGCAGCTGTTCGACCATTTTGACTGCGTTGTCTTTGATTTCATCCCCATGCTGGTCTGCTGTCTGTGCAAGAAAAGGACGGGAGGGAATCGTATCCGTTCCCAGCTCATTCCACAGGGCAACATCCACTAAATCCGGTCCTTCATCGTCCTTTTTGGGTTTTCTTCTTTTGCCGGATTGTTTGGACTTATGCTTTTCACCCCGCTGGATTCCGACACGGATCTGCTTGCTCGTCAGCTCCTCCAATTCCCGAAGCAGCTTCTCGCCGTCTGTCGTCAGTTTGTCGTGCCCTGCCATCCTAGTCCCTCCTGACTGTAATCGGGATAACCATCTGCCGCAGGCGCAGATACTCCAAACCGTACGGTGTCTGTGCAAGGGAAGAATCCCCTGCTCCCACCGAAGCTGTCCCCGTTCCAAAGGAAACGGAGGTAGATCCCTCTGTGTAAGAGGCTATCCCCGTGCGGTCAATGGTAGTACCAAACAGACTTTCCTCCCCCAGTCCTGCCATCTTCATCCGGTGGGCTGTGAGATAAGCAACCGCCTGATTATAAGCTGCGCCAAAAGCGCTTTTGCTCACCAGCGGTTCTGTCAGTTCGAGCCATGTTTCAACAGCTTCGTCTGAAACCTCCAAAAACTCCGGTGCAATCGTTCTCAGTACTGTTAAAGTTTCCATGATGATTCACTGCTTGCGGCATTATTTGCCTGCACTATTGCTCGCGGCGCTGCGTTTGGGAGTTTTAACTTCCCTTTCCGCAGTCTGTTCTGGTTCTTCCGCTGGTTCTACCAGTACATTCTCCGGTTGTTCAGAATCTGGTTCTTCCAAAATCTCAACAACGCCTCTCTCCTGAAAGAAGTCGAGGGTTTCGCTTTTCTCATATCTTTCCGGAAGCGGTTTTGTCTCCTGCGGGAGAAGGATCAGGTCGCCGATGCTGATAATTTTGGTTCCTTTATTGGTGATGTTCTTCATTTTTGCAATCTCCTTTTATACGCCTACTGCGATAATGGCAGACAGCGGGTAGTAAATCATAGCGCCGACAACTCTGGCTTCGCATGGAACAACGATCTCAAGGTTTTTGTTCTGTGCCGGATGCTGATAGAACGGCATCGGAACTTCAATCGAAAGCTTCTCTGCGCTGTTGGTGTACAAAAGTGCAACACCCTTGCCATCACTCGCCTTCGCATAAGGGTTGCTTTCTACCGCATTTGCGTTGAGCTCTGCACAAGGAACGATCGTGATTCCGGTGAGGTTGTCCTGAAGATATTTTAGCGCGGAAATGCCGGTATCAGGGATTCTCTTGAGTGACAGATCCAGATATACGTCGGATGGAATTGCCAATGTGTCGGGGTGCTCGGTATTCTGGGTTACCGCGTTCACCTGCGCAATCATACCGCCAACGTCCTTGATAATCTCATCCACCGTTTTGTTTTTCCAATCCGCTTTGCCGGATGCGCCGTTTGGGAGTGAGTACAGCGGAATATCGTTGTCCTCCGACAGGATTCCCACCAAGTTGTTGTCTTTGTCACCCTTCCACGCAATCGAGTTGGTCAGGCAGTCAACGGCATATCTTGCAGCAGAACCTTTGCGCGCGTCCAGACCTTTGCCTGCCAGCTTGGACGCTCTCATATCCTGCACACTGTATCCGTAGCTGGCGCCCAGACCCTTGACCAGCGCGGTCTTTGGCTGACCTTTTACATCTGCGCGCGGCAGGTCGGTTGCGTAGTTGCCGATGATTTTGGCAAGACCTGTCGGTTCATATCCGTAGTAGGTGACGCTTTCCGCACCCTCCGGCACCTCATGGGTGACCGGGAACATTTTCAGAGCCGTAAGTTCCGGAAAAACCTTGTCGTAGGTTTTGACCTTAACGAAATCAAGCTCCCTTGCAAAATAGATGCTCGCATCCTCTGCGGCATCAAAATTCATCTGTGGGTTGCTCGCAAGGCTAAAAGAAATACCGGAATTGTCAATCGCCTTGCGGTCCTCTGCACTGAATGCGGTATGCTGTGTTTTGTTCATTTCGTTTTCTCCTCTCTTGGATTAGTTTTCGGCAGCGGGTGCTGTTTTGTGCATCTGGTCGTGCATCATAACGGGTGCAATGTTGGAGGTGTCTTTGCCGCCGATAAAACGAGCGTTTAATTCCAGCGTGTTCGCGCCGTCTGCCGCCGTTTTAAAACATCCCAGACCGGCGCCGTTGATTACCAGATATACAGGGTCGCCGTATTTTGGTTTTACGCCCTCTGCGATGCGCACCCAGATTCTGCCGGAGCGCATCACACTGACAGTGGTTTTGGGATTCACACTGACGTTTCCCTGCATATCCATCTCTCTCACATCGTTCATGACGATGCCCTCGAACTTTTCTACGGTGTCGCCGAGCGCCGGCATCTTCACCGTTGTGCCTGCTGTTTTGCCCTGCACAACGCCCATGCCGGGCTTGAGTGTATTTGTGGTTTCCTCATTCATTCTGCTGTCCACAACATGGTCAGTCAGATCATACAGTCCGCCAGCCACGCCGGCTGGGGCAGACTGGGTGTAGCTTGTCCACATACTCATTACTTGTTACCTCCGTCCATTTTCTCAATCATTCTTTTTCTTGCCTCGGTCTGTCCATCAACAGCTGTCCTGCGAACAGAATCGCCGTGGAACATCTGCTGGCGCTGATAGTCTACATCTTTTCTC
>CAMNVW010000159.1 GCA_946563605.1 uncultured Clostridia bacterium
TTTGATGGCAGAGGTTACCTTGTCCAAATGCAAAAATGGTGCGAGCGGCGCTACAATGCACAAGGCAAGGTAAATTCCAAGCAGCGGAATGAGGGTCTGGGAAGCAAGCTCCGCCAGGATTTCCGTTACAAAAAACAGCACCACATGATATGCGCCTGCCGATGCCGGATTACCGCCTGCGATTAAAATCCCACTCATAACCGGCGTAAACGACATCATAAATAGCGAACACTCCTGCAACGTCTGAACCGTTTGTGTGATACAGCCTAAAATCGGTTCGCTCAAAAACGAAACCACACAGGCTGCGGCTGTAACCGTAAAGACATTCTGCAATTTTTGTGAAATGCCGCTTTGCCGCACCGCATTTAAAACTGCGCACAAAAGAATCGTCCCCATCAATCTTCCAATCGCCGACAAAGGCTCCGATACTTTTTCTACCGCCATTTTTTTGAGTAAGCCGAACAGCTGTGACGGTGTCATCGACAGCAAGGAAGCTAAACCGGAAAATCCGTTTTCTTCCATGAGCTCTTGTGTTTCTTCCGGAACGCTTTGGGAAAGCTCGTCCTCCCAGAGCTGATCTAATTTTTCCCGTACAAAGTTCGTCAGCTGATTGTTTGGATTTGCATCCTCCGAAAATACTTCCGCATACACCGTCGGACACAAGACTTGCCATAGAAAAAACAGTGTCAGCAAAATACCGCCTATCTTTTTTAATTTCCTTGTCATTGTTTTACCTCATTTATTGGAAAACCTTATCCGATCAGTTCGATGGCCCGCTCCAAAAGTTCCGTAAACATCGGTAAGGCAAGCAGCAGCATTGCCGCTTTTCCGGCTGTTTCCAACCGTGCGGCAATCGCGTTTTCTCCTATATCACGACAAGTATCGCAGGCAAGTTGTGTAACAAAACAAATGCCCAGGGATTTGAGCAGAATCTCGCCGCCACGCTGTTCGGATAATGCAAGCGCTGCAAAATCCTGTATTTTACTAAGGATCGGCAAAAGCTCCTCAAACAGCCAGAACAGTACGCCGATCCCACACGCAATCGACAGCAACAGCGAATACTCGGGGCGATACTGCCGCAGAAGCAAACTCAGCGCTGCAGCGCACAAACTGAATCCAATCACCGAATGCAGCTGCATCTTATTTCCTCCTTACAAGCCGAACACACTTTTAACGGTGTTAAACAGCAGATTGATTTGTTCTATCATCATCATAAGCACAACAATCAGCCCTGCTAAGGTCGTCATTGTCGCCTGTTCTTCCCGACCCGAACGAATCAGCACCTGATTGAGCACCGAAACGATGATTCCTATTGCCGCTATCTTAAAAATCAAATCAATATCCATACGCTTCCTCCATGTTTTACAGCAAGATTCCCAACGCGATACCGCACAACGGTCCGAGTGCAGTATATAAATTTCGATTCCGTTCTGCCTCTTGCGTCAGCTCCGATGCGCTCTGTTCAAGCTCCTTTGCAAGATGTTCCAGCTCTTTCTTCTGCGCATCCAGATCATATGCTCCCAAAATATCTCCCACACAAAGCAAAAGCGTCTTATCACTGTCTGTAAACTCCCCCTGATTTTGAGCAACCGTTTTTTTCCAGTTTTGAGCAAAGGGATATTTCTGGTCATTTTGAAATGCCCAAAGATAACCCAACTTTCGGAAAGCACTTTGCTGTGCGAGTTCCTCCACCAGTTTTCCTGCCGGTTTCATGCTGAACTCCAATCGGGAAATCAGCGTCCTGATAAAATCTGCTGAAAGCCGCAGCTGTTGTTGCCGGCAGTGTGTTTTTTCCGCAGCCGCAAAACCAATGCCGCTGCAACATAAAAAGAGCATGACCTTGCCCAACAATGCAATATTCCACCTCATAACAACACCGGCTTTCCATCTATAAAGCGATAGGCTGCTTTGATCTGTGCCGGATACTTTGCGCCCTCCAGCAGCACCAGCTTTTGAAATGCACCGACCGATTGCAACTTTTGAAACTGCGGACGCTTTTGCAGCTCTTCGCAGCTTGCCGCATGAATCGTTGCCAAAATAAAAACGCCGCAGTTGATGGCTTCTATCATCTGGTCGGTTTCCTGTCCGTCTCCGATTTCGTCACAGACCACCACCTGCGGGGAAAGGGTGCGCACTGCCTGCAAAATGCCGACTGATTTTGGAAACCCTTTCAACACATCCAGACAGCCGGAATCTTTATAAGCGGCTTCGTCGATGATCTCTCCGCGTTCATCCACCACCGCCACCCGATGCCGTTCTTCATTCTGCACTCCCGAAAGCCAAAGCGCCAGTGAACGCAAAATCGTTGTCTTTCCGCTGGACGGTTCTCCGGCAATCAGAACCGAACACAAGCCTTGTCCAAATAAAGTCTGCGCAGCCTCTCGTATTTCTGCGGTATTTTCTCGCGCCAAGCGGATGTTCATTGAACTGATTTGACGCAGAGAGATGATTTTGCCCTCATGTAAAACGGCTGTTCCTCCCAAACCAATGCGATGTCCGCCGGTTACGGTAATGAATCCGTTTTGAATCTGCGGTAAATAGGTATGTACCGAATATTCGCATAAGGCCGCAAAGCTGTGTTCCAGCATCTCCCTGGTGACCGGTTCACTAATCGGTTGGTCGCACAATTCCTCCAACAAAGCGACTTTCCCGGGCAGTACCAGATATGGCGGTTTCCCCTCCTGTAAGCGTATTTCCTGCACGCTTTCCCAAAGTGTTAGCGGCAAAGCAGCAAGCTGTGCTTGTATTTCGGGAGACAATTTCATCAGCAAAGTTTCTATTTTCGGAACCGTATTTTTTTTCATCGTCCTTGTCCTTTCTTTTCCGTTTTTGATTTGATATATGCTATGCGTGAGAGCATAAAAAAAGAACTACCAACTTTGCTGGTAGTTCTTTTTCTTCTCGTTGCATATTCTGTTTCATCTATTTCTTGGAACAAAACATCCGGCTCCGTTGTCAATACAAATCTGTCAATTTTCGAAACAAATTATCTTCCTTTCCGATAAACCACCCTGCCGTCTACAATCGTCATCAGGGTATTAAAGTCCTCGTCAAAAACGGCAAAATCCGCATTACATCCTACTTTAAGCGAACCGATTCTGTCCTGCATCCCCATCGCTCTTGCCGGATTGAGGGTCGCTGCGTTGACAATCTCCCAAATCGGCTTATTGGTGTGCTTTTTGACATTGGCAATGGCACGGTTGAGTGTCAAGATGCTGCCTGCCAACGTTCCGTCTGTAAGCCGCGCACTGCTACCGTCCACAATGACTTTTAATTCCCCAAGGGTATATTCTCCCTGCGGCATTCCGCCTGCCCGCATACAATCAGTAATCAGCACAAACTTATCCTTGCTTTTGGTATTCATTACAAACTGGAACATTGCCGGATGCACATGAACGGTATCGCAGATCATTTCCGTGTATACATCCGTATGCAAAGCCGCTGTCACAACGCCTGGCTTGCGGTGGTGCATCGGCGTCATCGCATTGTAGAGATGGGTAATCTGGCTTGCGCCGTTTTCGATTGCCTCCATCGTCTGCTCATAGGTAGCGGCAGTATGCCCGATGGAAACCCTGACCGGCGTTTCGGTGCTTACTTTTTTGATAAACTCCATTCCACCCTCTTTATCGGGCGCAACCGTCACAATACGGATCACATCGCTGTAACGCTTGACAAAATCAAAATCGAAATCTGCGATATGAGCTTCCTCGTGCGCACCCTTATAAGCCGGATGAATAAAGGGACCTTCCATGTTGATGCCCTCAATGACCGCTGCGTCCCAGTCTTCCCCACTTTTGCCGGCAACGGTTCTGACCGTATCGAATACCCTTGCGGTGGCATCCAGCGGCAGTGTGACCGAAGTTGCCAGAAAACGGGTCACACCATTTTGGACAATCGTCTTGGCAATCGTATGCAGTGCCTCAGTGGTGCCGTCCATTGTATCACATCCGCCGGAACCGTGAATATGTACATCAAACAAACCAGGAGTGACCAGCGCACCGTTCACT
>CAMNVW010000160.1 GCA_946563605.1 uncultured Clostridia bacterium
ACCTCCTATACGAGCAGATTGCGAAGGACGCTTCCGATGCCGCCGTTGATGCAGCTGAAACGACTCTCTATCTCACAAGGACAAACCGCTTTGCCATAGTTTATGCCGCTATCGTTTTAATGCTTCCGCCAGCTTTTCAAAGGCAGGGAAGGAACGGAGGATCTGTTCCTTGCTGACGCAGTAGGAAAGGCGGAAATGTCCGGGGCATCCAAAGGAAGAACCAGGAACCAGCAGGAGATTGTAATTTTTTGCAAACTCGCAAAATTCCTTGTCGTCCGCAAGCGGCGATTTCGGGAAGAGGTAAAAAGCACCCTGCGGATGAACGCACTCGAAGCCCAGTTCAGTGAGCTTGCCGTAAATCAGGTCGCGGTTTTCGCGGTAAATATCCACATTGACCTGAACATCCAGAATGTTTGCGACCACCTTTTGGAACAGGGAAGGGGCGTTGACAAAGCCTAAAATGCGGTTGGCAACATTGAGCGCAGAAACGATATTGGAAATATCGTCCATGTCAGGATGGACAACGAGATAGCCGATGCGTTCGCCAGGCAGAGAAAGCGACTTGCTGTACGAATAGCCGATGAAAGCGTTGCGGAAATAATCCAGAATGTACGGTACCTGCACACCGTCGTAGATAATCTCGCGGTACGGCTCGTCCGAAATAACGTAGATGCTCGAAGCAAATTCCTGCTCTTTCTGGGTCAGAACCGATGCCATCTGCTGGAGCAGCGAAGCCGGATAAACCACACCGGTCGGATTGTTCGGCGTATTGATGATGACGGCTTTGGTTTTGGCGGTGACGGCGTCGCGCAGAGCGTCGATGTCCGGCAGAAAGGTTTGCGGGTCGGTGTTGACGACCACCAGCCTGCCGTCGAAATTGCTGACATAGTTTGCATACTCGCCAAAGAACGGCGCAAAAACAATGACCTCATCGCCTGGGTTGAGCAGCGTTTTGAGGATGATGTTTAAGCCTCCTGCCGCGCCGCAGGTCATGACGATGTTCTGCGTATCCAAAGAGCCGCCGTGCTGTGCGTTGAGATGTCCGGCGATGGTGCGGCGGACGTCCTCATAACCGGAATTGTTCATGTAGCCGTGAACCGTCAGCGGATTTTCGTCCTGAAGAATCTGGGTGATGGTTTGGCGCACCTGCTCCGGCGGCGTTACGCTTGGATTGCCGATGCTGAAATCAAAGACGTTTTCATCGCCGTATATTTTGCGGCGGCGTGCACCCTCCTCAAACATGGCGCGGATGACCGAGCTGTTTTTGATAAGACCTTCCATTTTTTGAGAAATCATAAGGTACCCTCCCATCGAATATTTTTAAAAACTTTATTGCGTCAAAGTGATAAGATTATTATACCGTGTTGCGGTGGTTTTTCAAGAGAAATTTTACATGGATACGCGGTACAGATAGCTGCGTCCGCTTTTTCCAATCTGTTCAATCAGCTTCAATGAACGTAAAACGTGAATCATGTAGGATGTTTGTCGGGCGGTCAGCTTGGTGAGCTTTTGCAAATCGCCGGCAATGAACTGCTCCGGCAGCTGGTCCGGCAGAAATTGCAGCAGGTCTTTTGCGGTGTTCAGGTGGATTTCGCCCTGCAAGGACAGCGGAACGATTTCACAGCGGTTTGAGCCGCGTTTGCGGTCCTTGCTCCAACCGTTCAGCAAACGGTATTCTTCGCTTTCGAGCAGGGAGATGGTGACAGAGAAATTCTCCGCCCAAAGCAGATCGAGAATACTGTATAATTCGCGGAACAGCTTCAGATAGATATTCTTTTTTGGGGAACGCCGTCGGGAAGCGATCTCGCCGGTTTGCGGGTCGACCCATACCACCCATTTCACAACGGGAGCAGGGTAGATGATGCGCACGGGATAGTTTTGCAGAAAGAATTTGAGCTTCTTGCGCATCGAGCCAAAATTGGCGGTCTGGATCTCGGTGATGCCGTTTTCATCGGCGATATCCGCGACGAATCTGCCGAGGTTGATCTCCTGACAGCTCGGATTTGGACAGTAGTAGTTTTTTAAGATTGCATGCTGTGTTTTTTCGCCCAGTGACCCGATTCCATGCTGTAAAAAATCTTGACCGAAAACCTGCTCGCGGCAGCGCAGAAAATCTTCCTGATGCGCAGGGGTGATTCTCAAAGGCATGATGCTGTTTCTCCAATCATTTTTTATTCGGATTATAGCATATATCCGCGGTTATCTCAAACGGCAGAGGTGCAGGATTTTGTCCGGCTGAAAAAGAATAGTTCTTTGGTATATATTCATAATCCAAAGGAAGGGTTTATAGTCAAAATGAAGAAGAATTTGATGAATGACTGTAAAAAATTCCCTCGTATGACGATAGAAATTGTTACAACACGCTAAAGAACAAAATATTTTGTCGTTTTTTATGCAAGTCTGCTGTGACTTACAAATATCAAAATCAATAAGACAACTCCTTTGTATAGAGTAGCTAAGTGTATTTTAGACAACTTTTTTCCACGAAGTGCAGTCGCCTTTTGCCAGTTTTAGGGTAAAATATAAAAAAATAATTGATATTCAACAACTTTCCTTCGATTTTATATTGCATTTTGATTAAAAATTATGTAAACTATAAATAATGAAGTAAATTGTGTCAATTTGGGATATTGACGAATTAAGGATAGAAGAGGGGATTTGTTATGTCTAACAGATTGTTCCAAGGGATTGTTCATCAGATGAGAGACTCCATCGACAGAGTGATCGGTGTAGTAGACAGCTATGCAGTCACCATCTCCTGCAGCGACTTGACACGCATTGGGGAAACGAATGAATATCTGGTTTTGGATCTCAACGAGAATACAGATATTTTTGTCAGGGACGGCTACACCTACAAACCGTTTGGCACACGCGCAAAACCGGATTATGCCGTATTTGTAGAAGGAACGGATGAGCTTGCGACAAAATTCTGCAATATTCTGGCAATCTCTTTTGCGAGCATCAAGCAGTACTATGATGAAAAGTATGACCGCAACAATTTTATCAAGAATGTAATTCTGGAGAATATCCTGCCAGGCGACATCTATGTAAAAGCAAGGGAGCTGCACTTCAACACCGATGTGAACCGCGTTGTTTTGCTGGTACACGTTGTTTCCTCCAACGATATTTCTGCTTTTGACGTCATTCAAAACCTCTTTCCGGACAAGCAGAAGGATTTTGTATTCAATATCAGCGAAAAAGATATTGTGCTGGTGAAAGAGATCAAGTCTGGAATCAACAGCAAGGATATTGAAAAACTGGCGCGCTCAATCGTGGACACGCTCGGCAGCGAGTTCTATACCCGCGTCGTAGTCGGCATCGGCACGATCGTTTCCGGCGTGAAGGAGCTTTCCAAATCGTTTAAAGAAGCGCAGGTTTCTTTGGAAGTCGGCAAGGTATTCGATACCGAGCGTTCCATTGTCAGCTACAACAACCTTGGTATTGCCCGTCTGATTTACCAGCTGCCGACAACCCTTTGCGAAACGTTCCTGAAGGAAGTATTCAAGAAAGGTTCCATCGACAGTCTGGATCACGAGACCTTGTTCACTATTCAGAAATTCTTTGAAAACAACCTCAACGTTTCGGAAACATCCAGAAAACTGTTTGTTCACAGAAATACGCTGGTATACCGTCTGGAAAAGATCAAGAAGCTCACCGGCTTGGATCTGAGAGAATTTGACCATGCGATTGTATTTAAGATTGCGCTGATGGTCAAGAAGTACCTCACCGCAAATCCGGTGAAATATTAACGCCTCCAAAAAAGGAACCCGCCTTTGGTGGGTTCCTTTTTTTGGACTTGCACAGTCCGAAGCGACTATTTGACCTTCGAGAAGGTCGGTAGCTTTTTATGGGGGTTTCGACCCCCAAACCCCAAGATGTGGGGCTACTCGCCCCACTCCCTCGGCAACTTTCTTACACGAAGAAAGT
>CAMNVW010000161.1 GCA_946563605.1 uncultured Clostridia bacterium
GTTCGATTTCAACACCCAAACACTTAACAACGATGCTGTTGCACTGCTCGGAATGATTGGTGCGGCGGTTGGTATCGTTGTTGCAGGAGCAGGTCTTTTGTTCCTTTGGCATTTTCAAAAAGAAAGCCGCAAAGGGGAGACGCTTGAGCAGCTTTGGACGCTGCAAGATGAAATTTTGGCTCGTTACCATCTCTCGTGGGAGGAGGAACCATTTTCGCGCTTGGACGAATTGTTGAGCCGTGTACAGGTCAACAACTACAAAATCCAGCAATTTAAGGAACAGGAAAATCTGCTCTATCAGGAGATTCTCGCAAAATCCCAGCAAATCAATATCTTGGAATCGGAGGTTTCTGCCTATCTGCAAAGATTGACTGCAAATGCTGAACAAAGAGGGGACGAATCGTACTCATCCAATGAGATCTACTTAAAATCACTGTGTGAATCGGTCAATCAGGCAAAGAGAATCCGCACCGATTTACAGCGGATGCACCTTCAACAACAGCAAATCCAACAGGAAATCGAAAATTGCAGCAACCAAATTGAGCAAATCAATGAGGCGATCACGCTGGCGATCCGCTCTTGCCAGTCGGCAGGCGCACAGACGGTGGATGATTTGGAAAAATGTCGGCAGGGAAAACGCCGCTATGATGAAATCAGCATTGAATTAAAGCTGCAAAAGGAACTGCTTGCTGAAACGCTTGGCAGCTACACCTTTGAAGAATTGGAACAGAATGTACGTTCGCAGAAATCTTCCGAAACGGCTTCTGCGGATGATTCCACGGAAGCTCTTGCGGAAGCCGCTGAAAAGTCAATTTCGACAGATAGAAAAGAAATCCATGAGCAGGTGAGCGAGCTCAACGAGAAAATCGCCGAGCTTTCTAAAACAGCAGCGGAATTAGATGGTGTTCGCAAAGGCAAGGAAGAAAGTCATCGTCCTGTTGGACAGATTCAAGCTGAAATCGACGAGGTGCGTGCACTCTGTGAAAAATATCAGACAGATATTGATGCGCTGCATCTTGCAAAGGACAAGCTGCTTTCTCTGAGCGGACAGCTGCACCGCGACTTTGCGCCGCAGCTGAACCGAAGGGTTTCCAGAGCAATCGAACAGGTCACTAACTCGCGTTACAACCGCATTGTCATCGACCAATCGCTTGGCGTTCGTCTGGAGGACAAGCAAAGCGGTCGTTTGGTGGATATTTCCTCGCTGAGCAACGGTATGGCAGATTTGATTTATCTTGTGATGCGGTTAGAATTGCTGGATTTGCTTTGTTCCCAAAGCGGCGGCGAACACAATGCTTCAGCAGAGAAACTCAAGATTCCGATTCTTCTGGACGACAGCTTTACACAGCTGGACGATGAACGCACAGCGCGGTTACTGCGCTATTTGCTGGACATTCCTGATGTACAGATTTTGCTGTTCAGCTGTCACCGGCGAGAAAAAGAAATGCTTACCAAAGCACAGATTCCATATCATCTCATTTCATTGAAACCATAGACATTTGTCGCTAAAGGAGGTTTCTGCTTTGGGAAAATATGAACCGATTTGCACACCGCATCTGCCGCAGTCGAATGTATCCGCGGTGGTGGTGTCTGAGGAATATCCGCAGGTCGTTTGTGTGCTGCAGAGCAGGGAAATCACTGTACTCAAAACGGTGCGCTGTGACCGGTTGGATTTTCCGGTCGCATCCCATACAGATATGCAGCTGCTGCCGCTGGGCGATGGTGTATGTTTGATTTCGCTGCATCAGTCCAAGCTCAAACGTCAGTTGGAAGCATTTCATTGCAAATGTTTGGTTGGCGAAACACTCAGCGCAAAATATCCGCTGGATGTTCCGTATAATGCTGTTAGAATCGCTGATAGCTACATTTGTAATTGCAAAACAATTTCTAAAACAGCGAAAGAACTTTGGAATACGCAAAATCTGTGCGGCATTTTTGTTCGCCAAGGATACACAAAATGTTCGATATGCATTGTGGATGAACATTCTCTGATTACCGCTGACGTTGGCATTGCCAAAGCTGCACAAGCCGCCGGATTTTCGGTGCTGCAAATCCAGCCTGGATTCATTCAAATTCCACAATACGATACCGGATTCATCGGTGGATGCTGTGGCAAATTGAGCCAACATCTGATGGCGTTTACCGGAAAGCTTGACAGTCATCCAGATGGTCAACGGATTCGGGAATTTCTTCAGCAAAGACAAATTGACGTTGTGGAACTGACGCAGGAAAATTTGTTTGACATCGGCGGAATCATTCCAGTTACCGAAAATATTTGATATTGATGATCTATCAATTTGTATCTGCAAACTGCGGATAAATATGGATATCATCATCAAGCGATTCGGTTCTTAAAAAGCCTCCCTAAATTTCGCTAAATTTTCATTTAGCGAAATTAGCAATATCAAAAAAAGCCCCTCTCTTTCTAAATTTATTTTGAGGTCAGATAAAATTATGGATAAAAAAATAGGATTCGATTGTCCTGATATTCTGCGTGAATATTTATTTTATATGGAAACCATTTTGGGACGTTCGCCAAAAACGGTCGACGGATATTACATTGAGCTGCGGACATTTTTTCGATATATCAAATCAGTCAAAGTTTTGAAAACGATTCCGCAAAGCGCCGATGAACTTGCACAGATTCCAATTGACGATGTTTCTAAAGAACTTATTTGCGGCGTTACTTTGAGTGATATTTATGACTTTCTGCATTTTTCATTGGATACGCTGCACAATAACACTGCAAGCCGTTCCAGAAAAATCGCAAGCATCCGCGGACTGTATAAATACCTCACAACCAAAACCAATTATTTAGAGGAAAATCCTGCAAAAAATTTGGACACGCCTTCTATGCGCAAATCGGTGCCGAAGTATCTGACATTAGAAGAATCCATCAATCTGTTGTCCCATGTGCAGAATGAATCCCCGTTGGTAACCGCGCGCGATTACTGCATGATTACCTTTATGCTGAACTGCGGAATGCGTGTGTCGGAATTGGTGGGAATCAATTTGGAGGACATCCGTGATAATATGCTACGCCTGCTTGGCAAAGGCAACAAGGAACGTATCGTTTATATGAACGATGCCTGTCTTGCCGCATTGGACAATTACCTCAAGCTGCGGCAAAGTCCCGAAGGACCCGACCGCAACGCACTGTTCCTTTCGTCGCAGCATCGACGCATGACGACCCGACGCGTCGAACAAATTGTTGCGGGCTATATGAAAGCAAGCGGTCTGGACGGACGCGGTTATTCTCCGCACAAATTGCGCCACACGGCCGCCACCTTGATGTATCAGCACGGCGGTGTCGATATTCGTGCGTTGAAAGAAATTTTGGGACACGCAAACATCGGTACTACTGAAATTTATACCCATATCTCGAATCAAATGATCGAACAGGCTGCAAACGCTTCCCCACTCTCCTCTGTCAAGCGAAAGCTTTCGGAGAATGAGCTTTTGATGCAGGAAATGAAAAAGCAGAACCAGCAAGCAAAAAAAGAAGCGGAAAATCAGGAACAAGAACGAAGCAAAGCATAAACAGAAAAAGGATGGGCAGAAATGACAGTCTTAAAAAACGAAATGAATTTACACGAAAAAGCTGTTCTGGCGGTGGATGCGCTGGAAAAGGAATATCCCGACGCGGTTTGCTCGTTGGAGTACGACCCGAAAAAAGCGTATGAATTGTTGATTTCTACACGCTTGTCTGCACAATGCACCGATGCGCGCGTGAATATCGTAACAAAAGAACTTTATAAAAAGTACACTGCCCTCAGCGATTTTGCCAATGCGCCGCTCGAAGAAATGGAAGAAATGATAAAAACTTGCGGACTATTTAAGACCAAAGCACGCGATATTATCGCAATGTCCAAGATGCTGCTCGAAGAGTATGACGGTA
>CAMNVW010000162.1 GCA_946563605.1 uncultured Clostridia bacterium
GCTTCATTTGCTTCACGCAGCTCAGATTTATCAATCAGCGAACCTGTAATCAGGTTGGTGTCGCCGCCGTCGTCAATGCGAATCTTTCTCATCATCTGACGGACGATAACCTCAATATGCTTATCGTTGATATCTACACCCTGTGTACGGTAAACGCGCTGTACCTCTTTAATCAGGTAATCCTGAACTGCCAGCTCGCCGCTGACTGTCAGAACCTCACCTGGTTCAACAGAACCTTCGGTGATCAGCTGACCTTTTTCGACATACTGACCTTCTTCAACGATGATCTTGTAGTCGAACGGTACGATCTTGGTAAATACTTCACCGTCTGCACTGGTTACATTGACTGTGTTTGCGCCCTTGTGATCCAGACGGAAGTTTGCAATACCTGCAACATGGCTGATGATCGCTGCGTTCTTTGGTTTTCTTGCCTCGAACAGCTCCTCAACCCTTGGAAGACCCTGTGTAATATCGCTTGCAGAAGCAACGCCGCCGGTATGGAAGGTACGCATGGTCAGCTGTGTACCAGGCTCACCGATGGACTGTGCGGAGATAACACCAACTGCCTCACCGATACCAACCGGCTGACCGTTTGCAAGGTTTGCACCGTAGCACTTCGCACAAACACCATGTTTTGCCTGACAATTCAGGATGGAACGAATTTTAACGCGGGTGATGCCTGCGTCAACAATCTTCTGAGCAGTCTTTTCATCGATCATCTTTTCACGGGTAGCCAGAACTTCTCCGGTTTGCGGATGAACGATATCATCTGCAAGATAACGTCCTGTCAAACGCTCTGCCAGACTTTCGATGGTACGACCGCTGTCCTCGATGTCATAAACAACGATGCCTTCGTGTGTGCCGCAGTCGTCGCAGCGGATGATAACATCCTGAGAAACGTCTACCAATCGACGGGTCAGGTAACCAGAGTCCGCGGTACGCAGCGCAGTATCTGCCAGACCTTTACGAGCGCCTCGGGAGGACTGGAAGTACTCCAAGATGTTCAATCCTTCACGGTAGTTGGACTTAATTGGAATCTCAATCGCTTTACCGGAGGTGTTCGCAATCAGACCACGCATACCTGCCAGCTGTCTGATCTGCTCCATAGAGCCTCGCGCACCGGAATCTGCAAACATATAAATTGGGTTTCTCTCACCAAATGTGGTGCTCAGTTCTTTCTTAACTGCATCGGTGGTTTCGTTCCATACCTTGATAACACGGTCGTAACGAACATCATCCGAAATCAGTCCGCGGTCGTACTGACGTTTGATCTGTGCAACCTTTTCGTCAGCCTGCGCAATGAGTTCCTGTTTGTTTTCAGGAATCAGCGCGTCGCGTACCGCAACGGTCAAGCCGCTCTTTGTAGAATACTTAAAGCCCTGATTTTTGATTCTGTCCAAAATTTCAGAGGTTCTGACGGTACCACAGCTGCGGATACATTTATCAATGATTTTTCCAAGTTCTTTCTTTCTAACAAGGAAAGCAACTTCCAGATCAAACTGTTTTTCAGAATCGGTTCTGTCAACAAAGCCCAGATCCTGTGGGATTGGGTCGTTGAAGATGATTCGTCCAACGGTTGCATCAATAATGCGGCTGATGGTCTTTCCGTTGATTTCTTTGGATACGCGAACCTTGATTGGCGCGTGCAGACCAACAACGCCGGAGTCGTAAGCCATTTTTGCCTCATCAAAGTTGCGGAACACCTTGCCTGCGCCTGGTTCATCGTCACGAATCATGGTCAGATAGTAGGAACCGAGGATCATATCCTGTGTTGGGATGGTAACAGGACGGCCGTCGGAAGGTTTGAGCAGGTTTCCTGCTGCCAGCATCAGGAAGCGCGCTTCAGCCTGCGCTTCTGCGGACAGTGGGAGATGGATCGCCATCTGGTCGCCGTCGAAGTCCGCGTTGAATGCGGTACATACCAACGGATGCAGACGGATCGCACGACCCTCTACCAGAATTGGCTCGAATGCCTGAATACCCAGACGGTGCAGTGTAGGTGCACGGTTGAGCAGAACCGGATGGTTCTTGATAACTACTTCCAGCGCGTCCCAAACTTCTTTCATGGAAGCTCTGTCCACCATCTTGCGGGCATTTTTGATGTTGGTTGCAATTTCCTGGTCAACCAGACGTTTCATAACGAATGGTTTAAACAGCTCAAGCGCCATCTCTTTTGGCAGACCGCACTGATACATCTTGAGGTCTGGGCCAACAACGATTACAGAACGTCCAGAGTAGTCAACACGTTTACCGAGCAGGTTCTGACGGAAACGTCCCTGTTTACCTTTCAGCATATCGGACAGGGATTTGAGCGGACGGTTGTTTGGACCGGTAACCGGTCTGCCGTGGCGTCCATTGTCGATCAGAGCGTCCACAGATTCCTGAAGCATTCTCTTTTCGTTGCGGACAATGATGTCCGGCGCACCCAGCTCGATGAGCTTTTTCAAACGATTGTTGCGGTTGATTACTCTTCTGTACAGATCGTTCAGGTCGCTTGTTGCAAAACGGCCGCCGTCCAGCTGTACCATTGGACGAATATCCGGTGGGATGACCGGAACAACATCCATGATCATCCAGGAAGGCTTGTTGCCGCTGAGGCGGAATGCCTCAACGACCTCCAAGCGCTTCAGGATTCTTGCTCTCTTTTGACCGATTGGAAGGGTTTCCAATTCGTCCTTCAGCTCGCGGGAGAGCTGTTCAAGGTCGATTTCTTCCAGCAGCGTTTTGATTGCTTCCGCGCCCATCGCTGCCTGGAACTCGTCCTCGTAAGCCTCGCGCATATCACGGTATTCCTTCTCAGAAAGAAGGGTGTATTTTTTCAGGTTGGTAGTACCTGGATCAGTAACAATATAGGATGCAAAGTACAGTACCTTTTCCAGAAGTCTTGGGGACATATTGAGCAGCAGACCCATTCTGGAGGAAGTACCCTTAAAATACCAAATATGAGAAACCGGAGCAGCCAGTTCAATGTGACCCATTCTTTCACGGCGAACCTTGGACTTCGTTACCTCAACGCCGCAGCGCTCACAAATTTTGCCTTTGTAACGCAGGCGTTTATATTTACCGCAGTAACATTCCCAGTCCTTGGTTGGACCAAAGATTCGCTCACAGAACAGACCGTCACGTTCTGGTTTCAGAGTTCGGTAGTTGATGGTTTCCGGTTTTTTTACCTCACCATAAGACCACTCTCTGATTTTTTCCGGAGAAGCCAAGCCGATTTTAATAGACTCGAACACATTAAATTCCATTTACGACCCCTTCTTCCTTAATTACAGATTATCATCACTATCATCATCAATGCCAAAGTCAGCAAATTCGTCCAGCAAACCGCCGAAATCATCGTCATCCGCCATATCAGGATGCTCGATTGCAAAGTTGTCCTCAAATTCGGAGTCAACCGCAACTGTTTCATTTTCGAAGGTTGTACCGTCGTCCTCCTGATAACGCTCGTTGCCGCCGAAGCCCATGTCGTCGTCCAGATCCTGCTTAAGGTCGATCTCTTCATTGTTCTTGTCCAGTACCTTAACGTCCAGAGACAGAGACTGAAGCTCTTTGATCAATACCTTGAAGGATTCCGGAATACCTGGCTTCGGAACATTCTTGCCTTTGACGATTGCCTCGAAGGTCTTAACACGTCCGATCACATCGTCCGATTTTACTGTCAGGATTTCCTGCAGTGTGTAAGCAGCGCCGTAAGCTTCCAGCGCCCAAACCTCCATCTCACCGAAACGCTGACCGCCGAACTGTGCTTTACCACCCAACGGCTGCTGTGTTACCAGAGAGTAAGGACCTGTGGAACGTGCATGGATCTTATCGTCTACCAGATGATGCAGCTTGAGGTAGTACATATACCCGACTGTAACCGGATTATCG
>CAMNVW010000163.1 GCA_946563605.1 uncultured Clostridia bacterium
CAAGGTCACGCAACACAAAGCCTGTTGCAAAACGAAACTGTAAGCGTGACTTGCACTCCCACAAACTTCTAGTTTGTTCCTAGAATCCGATCCAACAGCTCAAAGCCATCGTTCTCCACCGGCGTCACCGGTAAACCCAGCTTTTGGCGAACCCCTTCGAGCGTCACATCGTCCAAAAATTTATCCTGTTCATGGCGGAGCATATTCGCAGGGATCAGCAGCTCATCCCCCAGCGGCACGCCGTCCAGCTGCGCCAGCAGATCCTGTCCTGTGACCAAGCCTGCCACCGTGATGCTGTGTCCAAAAAAGTCGTTGACGATTTTCCTGACCTGCACCTCCAAGTGTGGAAAACGCTCCATCACACGCTGTGCAAAGCTGCTCATCATCGGATAAGCAAGCTCTCCTGTCGCAATCGTGACCTTGCGCGCACAAGGCTGCGCCTGTGTCTCGGACAGTGCCAGATCAAAGTCATGCTGCATCAGCGTCATCATACCGACGCCATTTTCCAGCTGTGCAAAATCCTCGTAAAAATCATAATCTGGAAAAGGCTTGTCCGCCAAAATATAAAATTCATCCGAGGCATAAGCGGTGCGCGCTCCGTAACGCTCTGCAAAATCGTCTCCCCACTTTTCCAGCGTCTTGACAACTTCTTTTGCCTCCTGCGGCAAAAAGCCGCGCAGCGGCGTCAGACCCTGTCTGTGCGCGGTCAGTCCCACCGGAACCACCGCAATGCTTTGGATATTCGGTCCCAGCTTTGCAAGTTCGGACAGGCTGTATTCCAATTCCTCTCCGTCATTATAGCCAGGACAAAGCACCATCTGAGTGTTGACTTTAATGCCGCCTTCGGTAAGCATCCGAATGAAATCGAGCGACTTTCCCGCAAACGGATTTTTCATCATCTGCACACGCAGCTGCGGATTCATCGTATGCACCGAAATATTGATCGGGCTGATGTGCATTTTGATGATGCGCTGAATATCGCTCTCCTTGAGGTTTGTCAGCGTGGTATAATTGCCGAACAAAAAGGACATCCGCGTATCGTCGTCCTTAAAATAAAGGCTTTTCCGCATTCCCTTTGGCGTCTGGTCTACAAAACAGAAGATACACTGATTGCGGCATCCCATCTGCTTGTCCATCAGGTAGGTTTCAAACTCCAAACCGAGGTCATCATATTCATCTTTTTCCACAAAAACGGTGTGCAGCTTTTTATCTTCATCGCACAGCAGGATCTCCAAATGTTCATCAGTCATATAAAACCGATAATCCAAGACATCCGTGATTGCGTTGCCGTTGATGCTGATGAGCGTATCTCCCTTGTGGATCCTTGCGCGTCTTGCCGGACTGCCTGGCTCTACACCGGTGATTTTTACCGCCATTGATATGACCCCTCCCTTTTTGGTGTCGGCTTGTTTCTCCATATAAAAAATGGGCAGGAAGGGAACGTCCTTCCCCTCTGCCCTTTATTTTGGTCAATCAACCGATTTTCACTCTCCGCTGGAAAATTTTCCAACGGTTCTTGCAAAGACCGTTCTGAAATTATCAAAAAATTAAGCTTTTTTGATGATCTCTCTGCCTTTGTAGTAGCCGCAGCTGCTGCATACTTTGTGAGGAGCTTTCAGCTCACCGCACTGTGGGCAGATGGAAAATGCTGGTGTGTCGAGTTTCCATACATTGGAACGTCTTTTGTCTCTGCGTGCTCTGGATACTTTTCTCTTTGGTACTGCCATTTTTGCGCATCTCCTTCAAAATCTTATGGTGAAATCAAATTTTTAATTAAAAACTGGAAGTTCCGGTCTAATCCTCGTCAGACCACTCCAGATTGTCGAACGCCTTTACCCGACGGACATCCCATTGCGGGGGCTGACAGCCGCAGTCTTTTTCGTTCAGATTACAGCCGCACATCGGACACAGTCCCTTGCAGTCCTCCGAACACAGCATCCTGATTGGTAGCTCAAGAAGTATGTCGTCCTGTGCAAGTGTATCTACATCCAAAATTCCGTCTTCGCAGACGATGTAATCATCGTCCTCTTCCTGGTTGAGCTTTCTGACCACCGTATGGAAAAATTCCTGATGTTTTTTTTGCTCCACCGGTTCCAGGCATCTGGCACAGTTGGAAGAAAGGACATAATCCGCACAATAGCGCACCGTTACGATGCCTGCGCGGCTGCTCACCTCACCGCTGATTGCGACCGGCGCCGCAAACGGATGGTCGCCCCATTGTTCTATTTCGCTCAGATCCAGTTGTAGCTCAAACGGCAGAACCTGATCTTCCGCATCGAACACCTTTCTCAGGTCAAGCTGCATAATAACTTCCTTTCCTCATGAATGGTACACCCATTTCTCTGCAACAGCTTTGCTTCGGTCCTGTTACAGCACAAACTGACCCCGTCCGCTCCGCCAGAAGCCGACCTTTCCGGGACAGACTTATCCCTCCGAATCAGTCCATAACAGAATTTATTATAGTATTCCCGCAGGCTTTTGTCAACACCAAAATGTCTTTTTTTAGCCTGTTTATGGCATTTTTTGTGAGGCTGCGACCCCACACCCCTTTAAGCTGGGGGAATATCCCCCAGACCCCCAAAAATGTGGAGCACGCGCTCCACAAAAAGCTTGCGACTTCTCGAAGTCAAAAAACACCCCCACCCTGTTGAGGGTGGGGGTGAGCAATCGAATAAAATCTTACAGTCTGAAGTAGTCAACTGCACCTGCAAACATCTTCTGGTTCTTATCGCCGTCTACGTTGAGGTACAGATCATTGGTGTAACGCTCGGAATGAGCCATCTTACCAAATACTCTGCCGTCAGGAGAGGTGATACCCTCGATAGCAGCAACAGAACCGTTTGGATTAAAGCGGTAATCCAAGGTCGGGTTGCCGTCCAGATCAACATACTGTGTTGCGATCTGTCCGTTTTCTGCCATCTTCTGAACCAGCTCTTCGCTTGCGATGAAGCGGCCTTCGCCGTGGGAGATTGCGATGGTGTGCAGATCTCCAACATTGGTGTACATCATCCATGGGGACTTGTTGGAAGCAACTCTTGTTCTAACCAGTCCGGACTGATGACGGTTGATGAGGTTATAGGTCAGTGTCGGGCAGTCTGCGTCGGTGGTAATGATCTCGCCGAATGGTACCAGACCCAGTTTTACCAAGCCCTGGAAGCCGTTACAAATACCGCACATCAAGCCGTCTTTATTCTTGAGCATATCCATAACAGCCTCGCTGATCTGTGGATTGCGGAAGAAGGACGCGATGAATTTTGCAGAACCTTCCGGTTCGTCGCCGCCGGAGAAGCCGCCTGGCAGTGCAATGATCTGGGTGTTTGCAATCTTCTTCTTCATCAGCTCAACCGACTCTCTGATCTGCTCGGAGGTCTTGTTGCGGATAACAACGATCTCTGCCTGTGCGCCTGCGCGCTCGAATGCTCTTGCGGTATCGTACTCACAGTTGGTGCCTGGGAACGCTGGAATCAGAACGCGCGGCTGGGTAAACTTGGTTGCAGAATGAGCGTGTTCCTTACATTCATAATTGTAGGTTGGAACAATAATGTTCGGCGCCTTGGTGATCATTGGATATACCGGCTCCAGTTTTGCTTCCCAAGTTTTCTGGATTTCGTCAAGGTCGATGGTCTCGCCGTTGATGCTGACTGCATATTCTGCGGTGGTATGACCGATACATTTTGCAAAGGTATCCAGCTCTTCGCTTGCTTCAAATACAAAGCCGCCGTAAGCCGGTTTAAATACGTGGTGCAGCTGTTCTTCCGCTACAAAACCGATGCGGTTGCCGAAGCTCATCTTGCAGAGCGCTTCGCCCAAGC
>CAMNVW010000164.1 GCA_946563605.1 uncultured Clostridia bacterium
CGTTGCACGCTCTTTGTGCAGACAAACTTGTTTGTCTCTTTCTTCACAGAAAGTTGCCGAGGGAGTGGGGCGAGTAGCCCCACAAATGACTACCGACTTCCTCGAAGTCGAAACAGAAAGTTCGGGCTGCGTAAGCCCCCAGATAAACTTTCCGGTTTGATGAAACCGAAACAGAATCTCGGGGTGTGGGGGACACTCCCACAAAAAAAATCCCCCACCGGTGGGTGGGGGAAACGATTATTCTGTAAACCGGAAGGTTTCTTTGATGATGGACGATTCCTGAAGAAATTCCTCGATGATCGGATAATCCGGCGATTTTTCAGGGTATGGATTTTCCAGCAGGTGCATAATGACCACCCTGCCGTCCTCGGAGGTGCCAAGCTCGACCGGAGCCGGTTCTTGTGCCTGCTGCTGTACCTTTTCCCATGCGGCAGTGCTCATTTCTTCAAAAACAATGAGGTGTGCGTGTGACCCTCTTCCGCCATAGACGACGTTCATGGCTTTAATTCTTTCCGACTGTGGATCGCTGTTGTCCAGCATATACTCGAACGGCATAAAGGTCAGTTTGCCTTCGGTTACGGCAGGAAATTCGACAGTGAACCCGAGTTCTTCCTGAATAATCTCAGGAGAGGTGGAGGAATGGTGCGAGGATAAAATACCGACGCCGAGAATGATCATTGCGGCGAATATGGCAAGCAGAATGACAAGATATTTATTGTTTCTTTTATTCATATCAGATTTCTCCTTTGGGTGGGATTTTTTGTCGTGTTTTATATTATAACACAAAAAGTAGGGAAGTCAAAGGATTCGCCCGAATAAGATGATGAGATGATCTTTATACTGAATGGATATTCGACATTGGAACACGTTTTCGACGTCTATCATGGTTGGGATAAAAAGGACGATGGAAAAAGATGGAATCAAAAGAGGAAAAAATCAGACAAAAATAAAAATATTTACAAATTTTTGCTTTACTATAAGGAAAGGATGTTGTATAATAAAGGCAGTTTAGATTTCCAATACAGGAAATCCGATGAAGGAAAATAATTTTAGAATGTTTCAGGAGGAGAAAAAATGTTTAAGAAAGTTCTTTCTGTTGCACTTGCAATGACAATGGCTTTGAGCATGGCGGTATCCAGCTCTGCGGCAACAGTAAAAAAATCCACAAGCAGCACATCCACAAAAACAACCACATCTTCTACCAAGAAGAGCACAAGCACCAACAAAACAACCACATCTTCTACCAAGAAGACTACAAGTTCCAGCAAAACTGCGGGAACCGATTTCTGCAAAACGCAGCTGAAGAGCGACAAGCTTGCGCTGAGAATGCACGACACCATTCTGAAAGGTTTGAAAGCAAACAAAAATAAGATTACTGTAAACATCAAAGGCTACTCCGAAGATAAAGTTTACAGTGCATTCCAGACTGCTGTTCAGATGATTTTTGACCAGCATCCAGAAATCTTCTGGCTGGATCCATCCCTGCAGAATATCGTTATCAACAGCACCCACACAACCCTGACCTTCTACCCACGTCCGGCAAAGGGCTACGGCACAGCGCACAAAGACGGCACAGGTGCTTCCAAACTGAACACCACTGCAATCAAGAACACCATCAGCAAAATGAATGCAGCTGCAAAAAAAGTAACTGGTTCTACTCGATATGACCAGGTTAAGAGCATCCATGACATGATCGTCAAAGGCACACAGTATCCTGCAAACCCAGACAAAGCAACCAACAATCAGCATCAGGCAGTAGGTCCGCTGGTTGAAGGCAAAGCGGTTTGCGACGGTTACGCAAAAGCATTCAAATATCTGTGCGACCAGAAAGGTATTCCATGTATCATTGTTGTCGGCAATGCAACCAACAATGTTGGTGACAAAGGCACCCATGCTTGGAACTATGTTCAGATGGAAGACGGAAAATGGTATCAGGTAGATACTGACTGGGATGACCCACAGACAAAGGGCGGCAACAGCAAGAGCATGCTGATTTATGATTACTTCATGACAGGCAAAGTTGCTAACGACAAACGTGTGAAAGATTCCACACAGAAATATCCACCAGTTGCAGCAACAAACTACAAAGCAAAATAATGATGAAAAAAAGGGAGTCGCAAGACTCCCTTTTTTGTGAAGCGATGCGCTCCACTCCCTGTTTCGGTTTCCGCAAACCGAGAAATTATAAGGGGGATTCTCCCCCTAAATAAAAGCTACCGACTTTCTCGAAGGTCAAACAACGACTTGGGAAAATGGAAAAAAATTAAAAAAAGGTATTGACAATATGAAAAGCTTGTATTATAATAAGTCATGTTGTCACGGTACAACACTTATGGGAGCTTAGCTCAGCTGGGAGAGCATCTGCCTTACAAGCAGAGGGTCACAGGTTCGAGCCCTGTAGTTCCCACCAGACTTATTAGCTCAGTCGGTAGAGCACCTGACTTTTAATCAGGGTGTCCGGAGTTCGAATCTCCGATAGGTCACCAAAAGCCCATCACGAAAGTGATGGGCTTTTTTCGTGTATACGAAAATTTTCCTGAAGTGGTCATGTGTATACATCTTTATCTGCAATGGCATCTCAAATCGAGTATGGGGAAACGCAGTTGTATCCGAGAATTTGTGTGTTGTTTGACATTTTTAACACACCTGTTTAAGTTGACAGGGTTTTTCATGTTTGTTTTGGCAATTTACAGAGAACTATTATCATATAAGTACAAAGAAATGCTTGTTATTTTGTCCTTTTTTTCATAATTTCCTTATTGCTTTGCAAGGAAGATTATAGTATAATAATGTCCGAAACATTGACAATAAAATGACATAGCCTAAAAACAAGATTCATTGAAATGAAATTGTTGAAAAAGGAACAGAACATTTTATGGCTCAAGTGCAGTCAATTTGATAAAACAGTATTTTCAAAAATATGAACATAGAAAAGTGAGTGGAGTTAAGATGAAGAAGATAGGATTTATTGGATGCGGAAACATGGCAAGCGCAATTATCGCCGGAATTCTTTCGGCAGGCGTACTGCAGCCGGAGGATATTTCTGCGGCAGAGATCGTAGAAGCAGCAAGAACGAACGCAGAACGCAGATTCGGCATTGAAACAACCGATGACAACAAGAAAATTGCGATGGACAGCGAGATCATCGTTTTGTCCATTAAGCCGCAGTTCTATCTGGATGTTGTTGAGGAGATTCGTCCAATCATTTCCCGTGACACGATTATTTTGAGCATCGCTCCTGGATTTTCTCTGGATAAGCTGGCAGGAATGTTTTCGAAAGGACAGAAGATTGTCCGCGCAATGCCGAACACACCGGCTTTGATTGGCGAAGGCATGACAGCTGTCTGCACCAACCGCAGCGTTACCTCGGAGGAGCTTGCATGGGTAAAGACCCTGCTGGGCTGCTGCGGTAAAGTTGAGGTTGTAAAAGAGTATATGATGGATGCGGTCGTGTGCGGTTAGGGTACCTAGCCCGCCAATTTTTTTATTATTATAGAAACAAAGGCAGAGCCCCCCCAACAGGACCGTCTTCCAAGAGCAAAAAAAAAAAAGATTGCGGCACAGGCGGTAGTTGGTTCTGCAAAGATGGTGCTGGAAACCGGCAAACACCCGGGCGAGCTCAAGGATGCGGTATGTTCTCCGGCAGGCACGACGATTGAGGCAGTTCGTGTTCTGGAGGAAAAAGGATTCCGCAGCGCAATCATCGAAGCGATGAAAGCGTGTGCGGAGAAATCCCACAACATGGCGGACTAGAGAAGTTCATGGTAAACCATGTACTTACGTGG
>CAMNVW010000165.1 GCA_946563605.1 uncultured Clostridia bacterium
ACAAGAGGAAGTTTCCTCTTGTATATCTCCTCTCGAAGGGGGTTGCCACCCCCTTGCAGAAGATTCGTTGCAAGCAACGAACTTCGCTTTCCCCCGCTGGCGAAGCTCTCAATGTTGCGCACCAACTGGTAGTATCGGGGGAGTCGAGAGGGGGAACACCCTCTCTGCTGGAGGTTTCGAAACCAGGAGGTTCCGAACGAATCTTTGGTGACTTTCTTTTCGTAAGAAAGTCACCGCGGTGTGGAGCGCGTAGCTCCACGCTTACATGGGGGCGTGGGGGTCGCAACCCCCACAAACATTTACCGGTGTGCTGAAACCGAAACAGAAGTTCGGAGGGGTGGGGGATCTCCATAAAAACTATAAAACTTAGTGATTGACAAAATTCGATTTTTATGGTATTTTAAGTGCATGGTCATCATATGACTGACGGAACAAGTGGAAAAACCACGTGGAGTATGATGAAAAGCCAAGCCGACCGTCTGGGCAGTAAACCCGGATCGTGTCGGCTTTTTTTATACCTTAATGTATACTGAAAAAGGAGGCTTTTATTATGCTGCTGGGAATGATTCATTCGATTGAATCAATGGGGCTGGTGGATGGACCCGGAATCAGAACGGTGGTCTTTTTGCAGGGGTGCCGTTTGCGGTGCCAGTATTGCCACAACCCCGATACCTGGGCTGTTGACGAGAAGAAAGTGCAGCTGCTTTCGCCTCAAGAGCTTGTCAAAAAACTGGTTCGCTTTAAATCCTATTATGGGGAGGACGGCGGCGTGACATTTTCGGGCGGAGAACCGCTTTTGCAGAAGGAATTCCTGTTGGAAACATTGAAGCTCTGCAAGCAGGCAGGAATCAACACCTGTCTGGATACGGCAGGCTGCGGAACCGGCGATTATGAGGAGATCCTGCGCTATACCGACTTGGTGCTTTTCGATGTAAAGCATTATACCGAAGAGGGCTACCGCCGTGTGACCGGCTGCGGGATGGAGGAATCTCTGAAATTCCTGGACGCTCTGCAAAAATCGGGGACGCCGTATTGGGTGCGCCATGTGGTGACGCCGACCCTGACTGACGGCGAACAGCATCTCATGGGACTGAAAGAGTATATCGGCACGCTGAAAAATGTGCAGAAGGTGGAACTGCTGCCGTATCACGTTTTGGGCGTCCAAAAGTATCACACGCTGGAGATCCCTTATCCATTGGAGGGGATTGAGCCGATGCAGCCCGAAAAATTGACACAATGGCAAAAACAAATGAATCAGAATTTGCCAAAATAAGCAATATCATTGATATCTCAAAAGCGAAGCGAAAGGAGAACAACATTATGAGCACCAATGCAAATTGCAAGGCATGGGAAGGATTTCACACAGGTGAATGGAGACATCTGGTAAACGTCAGAAACTTTATTCAGAAAAACTATACTCCATATGAGGGCGGCGACGAATTTCTTGCACCGACTACCGCGCGCACCGATAAAGTTTGGGGAAAAGCGCATGACCTGATCGTAGAGGAAATTCAAAAGGGAATTATTGATGTAGAAACAAATGTGGTTTCTGGTATCAATAACTTTGCGCCAGGATATATTGACAAAGAAAATGAGGTTATCGTCGGTTATCAGACAGACGCGCCGCTGAAACGAATCGTCAACCTGTACGGCGGTATGAGAACCGCAATCTCCGCGCTGGAACAGTATGGCTACAAGCTGAACCCGGAAATCCAGAAGCATTTCCAGCTTTACAGAAAAACACACAATGACGGCGTATTTGACGCTTATCCAAAAAGAACCCGTCTGGCACGTACCGCAGGCTTGCTGACCGGTCTGCCGGATGCTTACGGTCGAGGAAGAATTGTCGGAGACTACCGCCGTGTACCGCTGTACGGCACAAATTTCCTGATCGAGCAGAAACAGAAGGATCTGGATATGCTCGACGGCAGCATGACAGAAGAAAGAATCCGCCTGCGTGAGGAAGTGCAGATGCAGATTCGCGCACTCAAAGAGATGGCTGAGATGGCGGCAGGTTATGGCTGCGATATCACCGTACCTGCGGAAAACGCACATCAGGCAGTCCAGAATCTGTACATGGCATACCTTGCAGGCATCAAAGAAAATAACGGTGCAGCAACCTCTTTGGGACGCACCGCCACCTTCCTTGATATCTATATCCAGAGGGACTTGGAGAGAGGTATTCTGGATGAACAGGGCGCACAGGAGCTGATCGACCAGTTTATCATCAAGCTGCGTATGGTTCGCCACCTGCGTACACCGGAATATAACGAGCTGTTCGGCGGTGACCCGACATGGGTAACCGAATCCATCGGCGGCATGGGAACAGACGGCAGAACACTGGTTACCAAGAACTCCTTCCGTTACCTGCATACCCTGACCAACCTCGGCACCGCACCGGAACCGAACCTGACCGTACTGTGGAGCCAGAACCTTCCACAAAAATTCAAGACCTACTGTGCGAAGATGAGCATTGACACCGACTCCATCCAGTACGAAAACGATGATTTGATGCGTCCGCTGTACGGCGACGATTACTGCATCGCCTGCTGTGTATCCGCAATGACCGTTGGAAAACAGATGCAGTTCTTCGGCGCAAGAGCAAACCTTGCAAAGAGTCTGCTTTACGCAATCAACGGTGGTGTGGATGAAAAGAAGGGTTTGCAGGTCGTTCCGAATATTGTCCGCGACGAGGACGAGGTGCTCAACTATCCAAAGGTACTGGTAAACTATAAAAAGGTACTGGCATATGTAGCAGAGCTTTATGTCGATACCATCAATATCATCCATTATATGCACGATAAATATGCGTATGAAGCAAGCCAGATGGCACTGCATGATACGTTGGTAGAACGCCTGGCAGCATTTGGCGTTGCGGGACTTTCGATTGCGGCGGATTCACTTTCTGCAATCAAATTTGCAAAAGTAAAACCAATCCGCAACGAGGACGGAATCGCGGTAGATTTTGAGGTCGAAGGCGACTTCCCGAAATACGGAAACGATGACGAGAGAGTGGACGATATTGCAGTAGAGATTGTTTCTTACTTCTCTGCGGAGCTCAAGAAACACGCAATGTACCGCAACGCAATCCATACCCTGTCTGCGCTGACCATTACAAGTAATGTTATGTACGGCAAAAAGACAGGCTCTACACCTGACGGAAGAAAAGCAGGAGAGCCGTTCGCACCAGGCGCAAACCCAATGCACGGACGCGATGCAAACGGAGCGCTTGCTTCGCTCAACTCGGTTGCAAAGATTCCATACCATGCAGTATGTCAGGACGGCGTTTCCAATACCTTCTCCATCATTCCAAACGCACTGGGCAAGGACGAAGCAGAAAGAGAAAAGAATCTGGTTTCTATTCTGGATGGCTATTTTGTGCAGGGCGCACACCATCTGAATGTAAACGTTATGAACCGCGAGGTTCTGCTGGATGCGATGGATCACCCAGAAAATTACCCGACCCTGACCATCCGCGTTTCCGGCTATGCGGTTAACTTTAACCGCCTGAGCAGAGAGCAGCAGCTGGAGGTTATCAAACGTACTTTCCATGAGAGTATGTAAGAACTGCTGTGTTTGTCTGCACGAATAGGAAGAAACATGATTGGCGCAGATGACACGCTGAATCGAAGGATATAAAAACTCCCCTGTTTGCGGGCGCCGTTGAGGAAGATGGCGCCGTAAATGGGGGAGTTTTTTTAGTTCCCAGTGGGAAGTTTTCGGTACCTCTTGCCCCTATTTGACCTTCAGGAAGGTCGGAAGATTTTTTATGGAGGTTGC
>CAMNVW010000166.1 GCA_946563605.1 uncultured Clostridia bacterium
TCTCAAAACGCAAAGGACCCGAAGGAATTTCCTTCGGGTCCTTTGCGTTTTTTATGGCTGCTGGGTCCTTTCCCAGTCCTCTTTGAGAATGGCATAAAAGTTGCAGTCCTCGAGCACGCCGCGGGTGCTCAGGTACTTTTGGCGCATATGTCCTTCATACTGCATACCGCATTTTTTTATCACACCGCCGGAGCCGGGGTTGTCCACAGCATGGTGTGCTTCGATGTGGTTGAAGCCGACGGTGCCGAAGGCAAAGTCGACGACCGCTTTGGCGGCTTCGCTCATGATGCCCTGTTTCCACCATTTTTGACCGATGCAGTAACCGATTTCCCCGACGCAGGATCTTTCATTGCGGATGAACAGCTCGATTGCGCCGATGGGTTCTTCGTTTAACGTGATGCACCAGTGGTAATAGTCGGGATATTTGTACATCGGTACCCATTCCGCGAGGATGTCGCGGGTCGTCTGGATCGTTTGATGGGTAGACCAGAGCATAAAACGGGTGACCTGCGGATCGTTTGCCCAGTTAAAGAACATCGCTTCGGCATCGTCGAGGGCAAAGGGGCGCAGGACAAGTCTTTGCGTCTGGATGGTCTGGGTGCCGGCATGGTGCAGCTTCATGGAAAATTCCTCCTTACAGATTGCTCTCAATCAAAAACGCAGGGAAGGAGAAGCTCCTGCCCTGCGCAAAGATTACAGATCAAATTTATCGTGGATGACGTTGACGGCTTTTTTCGCAAATTCCTGGTCGATGAGGACGGAAATTTTGATTTCGCTGGTGGAAATCATGCGGATGTTGATGTTGTTTTCGCCAAGAGCCTCAAACATGGTAGCAGCAACGCCCGGGTTGGAGAGCATTCCTGCGCCAACGATGGAAACCTTGGAAACGTTGTCGTTGAAGTTGACTTCTTTTGCGCCGATTGATTCTTTGATCTCTTCGGAAATTTGCAGAGCCTTCTCTTTGTTTGCAAGAGAGGTGGTAAAGCTGATATCCTTGGTTCCGTTTCTGCCGACAGACTGAAGAATGATGTCAACGTTGACCTTGTTTGCGGCAAGAGCAGAGAAAATTTTGAAAGCGATACCTGGGCGATCAGGTACTTCGATAATTGAAATTCGGGTTACGTCGTTATCCATTGCGACGCCTTTGATGAGCATTTTCTCCACGGTGCAGACCTCCTTGACTTCGGTGCCCGGGACATCGCTGTGGATGCTCGAGCGTACTTCCAATTTCACAGAATATTTTTTCGCCATTTCTACCGAGCGGTTGTGCAGAACATTTGCGCCGCAGGTAGCCAGTTCCAGCATTTCATCGTAGGTGATTTCATCCAGCTTGTGCGCGCCGGAAACGATTCTCGGGTCAGAGGTGTATACACCGTCGACATCGGTGTAGATCTCGCATCTGTCCGCTTTCATAGCGGCAGCGATTGCGACTGCGCTGGTATCGGAGCCGCCTCTGCCCAGAGTGGTGATATCATCGTAGCGGTTGATTCCCTGGAATCCAGCGACGATGATGATATTTTTCTTGTCCAGTTCATTTTGCAGGCGTTCGGTGTTGATTTTTTTGATGCGGGCGTTGCGGTGGGTGGATTCGGTGAGGAATCCTGCCTGCCATCCGGTTAAGGTGATAACAGGATAGCCGAGTTTTTCAATCGCCATCGCAAGCAGAGACATGGAAATCTGTTCTCCGGTGGACAGCAGGACATCCATCTCACGGCTGGATGGTTTATCGGAAATTTCGGCAGCTTTTGCAATCAGATCATCCGTGGTGTCGCCCTGAGCGGAGACAACCGCGATGACAGCATTTCCTTTTTCATATGTATCGGTGATGATCTGGGCCACGTGGCGAACACGCTCAGCGTTGGCAACAGAGGTTCCACCGAACTTTTGGACGATCAGGTTCATATCGTTACCTCCGTATCTATACCTTTGATTGTTTGATTATAATACAAAAAACGATGACAATTCAAGCGTAACAAAAATTTTCCTTTGAAATCTACTTTTCGCGGAAAAAAAGTCATCATCGCAGCAATATTTTGTAGGATATGACATCACACTGCTGCTTTACATTGATAAATCGCATCGGAAAGGCTTTATGAACTTGCATAAAGCGCTTGCGCACAGCGTCTGCACAGACCATTCTATGCTGCGGAGACGATTTCAGTTTCAGCGCGGCGTTTTTTACACAAGAGTTACGCTTGTAACAAAATGACTGGGATGTAAAATGCAGGGAAAGACGAACTTTTATGCAAGAAAAACGCTTCCAAGAACGGAAATGCCCTCATCCGAAAGACGGCTCAGCAGTTCATCCAGCTGCAACGGGGTGAGCGGCGGTGTGATAAACGCAATCTCGGTTTCCGGTTGGGATTTTCTTGCAAGCAGAACAGGGGTATCAAACAGCTCGTTGATGAGCGCAGTCTGCTGGCGGTACTGGAGCTGAAGCCGCAGGTAGGACTGCATTGGCTGTGTGCGCCAGTCCTCCACAAAGTTGTTGTCGCTGTCCTCCCAGTAGAGGGTGTCGATGGTGTCGGCGGCTTTGGCGCAGTCGATGACATCGGACATGACAGCGGAAGCAGTCGGCAGCTTGCCGGCACCCTTGCCGTAGAACAGCACTTCGCCGGTTGCGTCGCCGTCCACCAAAATGCCGTTGAATACATCGTCTACGCTGGAAAGCTGGCTTTCAAACGGAACGAACATCGGTGCGACCAGCATGGAGATTTTCTGGGTCTGCGGGTCGCGGGAAGCCTTTGCAATCAGCTTGATAACGCCGCCCCAATCTTTGGCGTATTCCACATCCTCGGCGGTCAGCTTGGTGATGCCTTCGCAGTGGACATATTCGGGATAAACGTGTCTGCCATAAGCAAGGGAAGCCAAAATACAGATCTTGCGGCAGGCATCGATGCCCTCAACGTCGGAGGTAGGGTCAGCCTCGGCGTAACCGAGCTGCTGTGCCAGTGCGAGCGCGTCGGAAAAGCTCATGCCCTCGCGGATCATTTTGGTGAGGATGAAGTTGGTGGTGCCGTTGAGGATGCCTTGGATATCGTCGATTTCGTTTGCACCTAAGCATTGATGCAGAGGACGAATGATTGGAATACCGCCGCCGACGCTTGCTTCAAACAGGATATTCACATGATGCTGTTTGGCGATGGAGAGCAGCTCCGCACCATTTTTCGCGATGAGTTCTTTGTTTGCAGTCGCGACGCTCTTGCCGTTTTCCAGACAGGTTTTGACAAAGCGGTAGGCAGGGTCAACGCCGCCCATTACTTCGACCACGATGTTGATTTCGGGGTCGTTGGCAATGGTATCAAAATTGAAGCAGAGCTTGTCTTGATAAGCGATTTCAGGGTGAGGACGGCGAACGTAGATGTATTTGATATCAAGTTCACAGCCTGCCTTGCGTTCGATGCTTGCGCGATTTTTGTAAAAGACTTCGACAACGCCCGAACCGACGGTGCCGCAGCCGAGTACAGCAATTTTTTTCATGGAGATCCTCCTTTTATTTCAGTTTCAAGAAACGAGTAAGTTTATCTGGGGGAAGTCACGCTTACAGTTTCTTGTAGCAATGGGCTTTGCGTTGCGTGACCTTGAGAATGGGCGTTGCCCATTCTCCCAACCTTATCCTTGTCCCCAAGAAGTGGGGTTACTCGCCCCACTTCCACTATTTTAGCTTCAAGAAGCTCGGAAAACTTGTGGGGGTTGCGACCCCCACACCCCTTTAAGCGTGGAGCTACGCGCTCCACACCGCGGTGACTTTCTTACGAAAAGAAAGTC
>CAMNVW010000167.1 GCA_946563605.1 uncultured Clostridia bacterium
GGTTTTTGGATTTCCAGCAGAGAGGGTGTTCCCCCTCTCGACTCCCCCGATACCAGCGGTCGATGCGCAACATTGAGAGCTTCGCGGCGGGGGAAGACGTGCCGTAAGGCACTGTAAGGGGGTGGCAACCCCCTTCGAGAGGAGATATACAAGAGGAAACTTCCTCTTGTAAACATTTTTGGTTCCTTTTGTTGTTACACAAAAGGAACCGCGGGTTCGGGCTGCGTAAGCCCGAACCTCGGGGGCTAGGGGGTCGCAACCCCCTTAGAAAACTTCCTAGCTTCTTGAAGCTAAAAAAGGGGTGTGGGGTCGCAGCCCCACAAAAAGCTATCGACTTCCTCGAAGTCAGAACAATGCTCGGGGACAAGGGGTGAAACCCCTTTATGAATTTTATGAATTTTTTGCCTCTTCCTTCATCTTGACAAGGTTTTCGGCAATGGTTTCGTTGACGCCGCTTTCGACGCACTGTTTTGCCTGACGGATCGCATTCTTGATGGATTTGGCATCCGAGCTTCCGTGCGCCTTGATGACGGTTTTGGAAATACCCAGCAGCGGCGCGCCGCCGTATTCGCTGTAATCCAGCTTCTGCTTAAATTCTTTCACACCGTCTTTTAACAGCAGCGCCGCAAGCTTTGTCTTGGTCGAGCGCATGAACATTCCTTTCAGCTGATGCGAGAAGAATTTCGCCATTCCTTCGATCAGCTTGAGGGTGACGTTGCCGGTGAAGCCGTCGCAGACCGCTACATCGCAGTCCCCCATCGGCAAACCTCTTGCCTCGACGTTGCCGATAAAGTTGAGCGGCATTTCCTTTAACCGCTGGTATGTTTCCCTGTGAAGGTCAAGACCCTTGTTCTCCTCGGTTCCGATGTTGATGAGTCCGACCCTCGGAGAGGAAATGCCCTCGATCTTATTCATGTACACGCTGCCCATCATGCCGAACTGCACCAGCATATCACTGCTGCACTCCGCGTTTGCACCCGAATCAATCAGCATAAAGCAGCCTTTTTCGCTTGGAATCACCGTTGGAATTGCGGTGCGGCGCACGCCTTTGATGCGCTTGACCACCAGCGATGCGCCTACCACCAGCGCGCCGGTGCTGCCTGCCGAAACAAAAGCGTCGCCTTTGCCCTCTTTGAGTGCGCGCAGACCGACCGCCATCGAACAGTTTTCATATTCTTTAAGCAGTGTGGTCGGGTCAGCTTCGACCGGAATCATGCCCTGTGCATCCAAAATTTCCATCTTGTCCAGCGAAAGTCCGTTTTCCTTCGCACAGCGTTCGATTTCTCCACGTTCGCCTGCAAGGGTGATGTCAACGCCGTATTCCTGCTGTGCAAGCTGCGCGCCCTTGATGATTTCCAGCGGTGCGTTATCACCGCCAAAAGCGTCTATAATGATTCTCATGGTGAAAACCCCTTTTCTGCGAAGTCAAAACATCGCAAGATTTGTCTTTATCTATCTTCGTCCATTTGGTGCAGGTATTCGCGCAGGGAAGAAAGCCCCCTTTGCGCGATTTTTTCATAGCGGAGCGTCTTGTCCTTGATACGCTCCTGCCACGGCGGCAAAATTCCCATATTCGAGCCCATCGGCTGGAAATCGGTGATCGTTTCGTCGCTGATATAGCGGCTGAGCGCGCCTAGCATACAGTCCGCAGGCAGCAGCAGCGGCTCCTTCCCCTGCAGCGCACGAACCATATTCTTCGCCGCAAGGATTCCTGATGCCGCCGATTCAATGTAACCCTCTACGCCGGTCATCTGACCTGCAAAATAGATTTCGGGATGTTCTTTCATATTGAATGCCGAAGTCAGCAGTTTCGGGGAATTCAGGAAGGTGTTGCGGTGCATCACGCCGTAGCGCACAAACTCCGCGTTTTCCAGTCCCGGAATCAGCGAGAACACCCGCTTTTGTTCCGGGAAGCGCAGATTGGTCTGGAAACCGACCAGATTATACAGCGTTCCGTCGCGGTTTTCGCTTCTCAGCTGGACGACTGCCCACGGACGTTTGCCAGTATGCGGATCGGTCAGTCCCACCGGCTTGAGCGGTCCATACCGCAGCGTATCCGCGCCGCGTTTTGCCATCACTTCCACCGGCATACAGCCTTCGTACACCTTAAACTCCTGCTTCTCAAATTCGTGCAGCTCGACCGATTCCGCCTCGACCAAAGCGTTGTAGAACCGCTCGTATTCCTCTTTATTCATCGGGCAGTTGATATAGTCGTCCTCACCTCTGCCGTAGCGCGCGGCAAAGAACACCTTGTTCTGGTCGAGCGACTCAAAGGTGACGATCGGCGCTGCCGCGTCGAAGAAGGAAAGATACTGCGCGCCGCACAAATTGCGGATACTTTCGGCAAGGTGGCTTTCGGTCAGCGGTCCGCTTGCGATAATCACATTGCCCGGTAAGATTGTATCCACACGCTCATGAATGACGGTGATGTTCGGGTGTGAAGTGATCTTCCCGGTGATGTAGTCGGAAAATTTTTCGCGGTCTACCGCTAGCGCACCACCTGCGGAAACGGCGGTCTGTGCCGCCGCTTCCATCGTTAAAGAACCGAGGATGCGCATTTCTTCCTTCAACATCCCTGCGGCGGAACCGATGCGGGATGCTTTCAGGGAGTTGGAGCAGATGAGCTCCGCAAAGCCCTGATATTGATGCGCCGGTGTGTACTGATGCGGTTTCATCTCATACAGTTTCACCGGCACGCCTGCCTGTGCAAGCGTCCATGCCGCTTCACATCCGGCAAGTCCTGCGCCGACGACGCTGACCGGCTGAATCGAATCTGTTTGTATCATAAGATAGGTCTACTCCTTTTCGTAGCCGCAGCCTTCCTTTAAGCAGTGCAGCTTGCCGCCCCTGCCCGCTTTTTGGAACAGTGCGGAACCGCACTGCGGACATTTTTCGGCAACCGGCTTATCCCATGTCATAAACGGGCACTGCGGATTGTGTTCGCATCCAAAGTAGGTCTTGCCCTTCTTGGATTTTTTGGCGTGAATCTTGCCGCCGCACACCGGACAGCTGCCTGGGGTTTCCTGCACGATCTTCTTGGTGTTTTTACACTCAGGATAACCTGGACACGCCAGGAATTTTCCGTAACGTCCAACCTTGACGACCATGTTTCTGCCGCAGTTTTCGCAGATGACATCGGTCACTTCGTCCGGCACCTGCAAGCGTGTGCCTTCCATCTTCTTTTCCGCTTCCTGCAAATTTTGTGCAAACTCTCCGTAGAAGCTTCCCAGTGTCTGCACCCAGTCGGCTTTGCCTTCCTCCACCAAGTCGAGGTTGGTCTCCATCTCCGCGGTGAAATCGACATTGACGATGCTGCTGAACTGTTCCTCCATCAGCTTTGTGGTCACTTCACCCAGCTGGGTCGGGACAAGGCTTTTCGCTTCGCGCTCGACATAGCCTCTTTGGATAACGGTGGTGATGGTCGGCGCGTAGGTGCTCGGACGTCCGATGCCATTTTCCTCCAGCGCCTTGATGATAGACGCTTCGGTATATCTTGCCGGCGGCTGTGTGAAGTGCTGGTTTGGCTCCAGTGCATTGACGTTGAGCGTCTCTCCCTGAAGCAGTTCCGGGAGCGCCGGCGTCTTTTCCTCCGGCACATCCTTGGATTCCTCGTACAGCGCAGTAAATCCATCAAAATGAACCGAATAGCCGGAGGCTTTGAAGGTGTAATCGCCGCAGCTGATGGAGGCGGAAACGGTATTCAAAACAGCGTCCGCCATCTGGCTTGCTGTGAAGCGTTCCCATACCAGCT
>CAMNVW010000168.1 GCA_946563605.1 uncultured Clostridia bacterium
TGCGAAAAGAAAGTCACCAAAGATTCGGGACGCAACTACCTTGCGTCGGGAACCTCTTGGTTCCGAGACCTCCAACAGAAAGGGTGTTCCCCCTCTCGACTCCCCTGATACTACCGGTCGGTGCGCAATATTAAGGGCTTCACCAACGAGGGACTACCCCCACAAAAATTTCCTGACCTTCTTGAAGGTCAAATAAAGTTACACTTTCATTGAAAGGACTGAATATTATGGCTGATGAAAAAATCATGGATACCGAATCCGTTTCCAACTTTATTCACGATATTATTGACCAGGACCTTGCCGAAGGCAAAGTAGAAAAAATCCACACCCGTTTCCCTCCTGAACCAAACGGCTATCTGCACATCGGTTCTGCGAAAGCAATCTGGATCAACTCCGGCACAGCGAAGAAATATCATGGCTTGTTCAACCTTCGTTTTGACGACACCAACCCTGTTCGTGAGGACGACGAATATGTAAAATCCATCGAGGAAGACCTGCGTTGGCTGGGTGCGGAACCGACCGGCGGCATCTACTACGGTTCCGATTACTTCGACAAATGTTATGAGTTTGCCGTCAAACTGATCAAAGACGGCAAAGCTTATGTGGACGATCTTTCCGCCGATGAAATGCGCGAATACCGCGGCACACTGACCGAACCTGGCAAAGAAAGTCCATACCGCAACCGCACCATTGAGGAAAACCTTGATTTGTTTGAGAGAATGAAAAACGGCGAGTTCCCTGACGGCAGCCACACCCTGCGTGCAAAAATCGACATGGCTTCTCCAAACATGAACCTGCGCGACCCTGCTATTTACCGCATCGTCCGCGCACATCATCACAGACAGGGTGACAAATGGTGCATCTATCCGCTGTACGACTTTGCACACCCTATTCAGGACGCTTTGGAGGGAATCACCCATTCCCTGTGCTCCATCGAATTTGAGAACCACCGCCCGCTGTACGACTGGGTCGTCAACAACATCGGCTTTGAGCACAAACCACATCAGTATGAATTTGCCCGTCTGAATGTCACCCACACCGTTATGAGCAAACGCTATCTGCGCGAGCTGGTCGAAACCAAAAAGGTTGACGGCTGGGATGACCCAAGAATGCCTACCATCTGCGCGCTGCGCCGCCGCGGTTATACCCCTACCGCAATCAACGAATTTGTCAAAAAAGCAGGTGTTGCGAAAGCTTACAGCGTTGTAGACATCGGCTTGCTGGAACACTGCATCCGCGACGAACTGAACACCTCTGCACAGCGCCGTGTTGCGGTTCTGCATCCAATCAAGGTGGTCATCACCAACTACCCTGAGGACAAAGAGGAATATTTTGAACTGCCAAATATTCCGAAAAACGACGAAGCTGGTATGCGCAAGGTTCCGTTCACCCGCGAGCTTTACATCGACGCAGACGATTTCGCTGAGGTACCGCCTCCGAAATTCTTCCGCATGAAACCGGACGGCGAAGTTCGTCTGATGGGTGCATATATCGTAAAATGCAACGAAATCATCAAGGACGAGCAGGGCAATGTCGTTGAGATTCACTGCACCGCTGATCTGGAAACCGGCAACGGCAACCCTGTTGACGGCAGAAAGATCAAGGGAACCATCCATTGGGTATCCGCAAAATATGCGATCGATGCAACCGTCCGTCTGTACGACTACCTGTTCACCTTGGAAAATGTAAACGACGTACCGGAAGGTACCAACTATTTGGATTACCTCAATCCAAACTCCCTGACCGAACTGACCGGCTGCAAGCTGGAGCCAGCTCTTGCCGAAGCAAAGGTCGGCGACAAATTCCAGTTTGTCCGCACCGGCTATTTCTGCAAGGACAGCAAGGATGAAGGCGTATTCAACCAGATTGTCGGACTCAAGGACAGCTGGGCAAAAGAAGCGAAGAAATAAATTGTTGTGTCCGACAGCTTATTTGCTGTCGGGCATTTTTTCTTTTATAAGATGAGTAAAAAGGAGAGAATCATGCTTTTTCATTTCAAAAACGGACGGCTTAAAACAGGAAATACAAGCGTTGATTATATTCGATTTGGTACGGGGAAAAAATTTTTAATTTTTATTCCCGGTCTTGGGGATGGATTAAAAACTGTTTCCGGAACTGCCCTACCATTTTCTTTTCTGTATCGAAAGTTTTCTAAAGATTACACTGTTTACGTATTTAGCCGAAAAAATGATCTGCCTGAAAACTACGCCACCAAACAAATGGCTGATGATCTCTATGTTTATATGAATCATTTTCAAATCGACAAAGCCGATATTGTCGGTGTATCCCAAGGCGGAATGATTGCCCAGCACCTTGCGATTCATTATCCGCAAAAGGTAAACAAACTTATTTTGGTCGTAACCCTTGCCCAGCAAAACAATATCGTCAATCAAACTGTTACCCATTGGATTGAGCTTGTCCGTTCTCGAAATGTTCAAGAGCTTTTTTTAGATACTGCAAGAAAATCATACTCAGAGCCGTACCTAAAAAAATCCATGCCATTCTATACACTTCTTTCCAAGACAATAAAACTTAAAAATCCCCAACGCTTTCTTACGATGGCTCATGCTTGTCTGAGCCACAACAGCTATCAAGAGCTGGCATCCATTTCCTGTCCCACTCTCATTATTGCGGGTGCTAAAGATCAAATCGTTGGCGTTGAGGCTTCCAGAGAAATCGCTTCTAAAATAAACCACAGTCAGCTCTTTATTTACGAACAATTGGGACATGGTTTATACGAAGAAGCAAAAGATTTTATTCCGCGCGTTCTTTCTTTTTTGACACAAACAGAATGACGGAAGAATACCTCTGACAAGTACAACAGGCTCGCTTAGATTATAAATCCAAGCGAGCCTTTCTTTTTCCATCATCAAATCATTTTTATAATTCCAGAACGTACTTATAAGCGCTCTCTTCAGGATGATGATAATAGTTTTCCTCAACCCTATTGAGATAATAACCGCAGTCCTCAAATACTTTTTGCATTGCAAAGTTGGTCGCCCTTGTTTCGCCTAAAAAACGCTTCATATCGAGCTTTTCCATTTCTTCTTTCACATGGTTTAACATCTTACGAGCCAGACCCTGTTTTCTGTAATCGGGATGAATGGCGACGTTCATAATTTTAATATAGTCCTTTTCCCCTTTCCAGTTGTAAATAAAAACATTGCCCACGATTTTATCGCCGTCCATCCAAGCGTAATAAATTGATCTTTCGTCCAGCAGCAAATCTTTCCAATCTTCTTCTCTCCAATAATCCGTTGGAAAACAAAGTTTATCAAAAACCATAATCGGTTCTAAACTTTCAAAACCAAGTATTTTCATCGTAACCATACTTTTTTCCTCCTAACCGGCTTCGCTCGTTTGAGCAAAACAAAAGTTTTTGCTCGAGCTTTTTTCAAAAAGCTCATGGGTTTCCAAAGGGCAAAGCCCTTGGTAGGGTTTGGGACAACGTTCCAACAATAAAATAATAATAAATAATGAAAACTAGGGAGAATGGAACGAAGTTCCATTCTCAGGGTCACGCTGTATAAAACCAATTTCATTTCAAAGGCAAAAGCGTGACCTGCTGCGGTACGGCAGTACCGTTTCGCGAAGTGAAGCCTGTGGTCCTCTTACTTTAAAATTAAAAATTCATACTTTCAAAAATCATCCACCGGATAATTTTTGAGGGGCAGATTTACGTTATTCGGCAGTTCTTGGAACCCCTTTCTCTTACAAAGGGGTTCCAAACCTCCCCAAGGCGCCT
>CAMNVW010000169.1 GCA_946563605.1 uncultured Clostridia bacterium
ATCCGTGCGCAAAGCAGCTTGTCCTCGCTGCTTTGCGCCTGTAGATTGTTCTGCATATTTTTAGAAGATTACACCGTTGTTTTCCAATTCGTCGAGCAGATCGCCCATGACGTCAACATTATACGGTGTGATAATGTATGTATTATTTGCCACACGCTTCATCTGCCCATTGTTAGCGTAAGCAACTCCGCAGAGAAAGTCAATCAGCCTTCTGGCAACATCCTTGCTGGTCTGCTCCAGATTCAAGACAACTGTTTTCTTTGCGTTCAGATGATCCGCAATGGATGCTGCGTCATCATAACGCTCCGGTTTTACCAGTACAACCGCCAACTGAGTAGTTGCATGGATATTCACAACCTTGTTGTTCTTGCGGTCAGCAGATGGGTTGGAAACCGGCATCTGTGCGTCGTCTTCATGCTGCTGTGTATTGCTCATCTGCATTTCGTCATCATATTCACTGTCATAATCGTCGTTTTCTGGAATTCCAATCAGATTTCTTAATGTGTCCCTCAGCGCCATAACTACTTAGCTCCTTTATAATTCCTTTGTCCAAACATTGACGTACCGATACGCACAATATTTGAGCCATGTTCGATCGCGGTCTGATAATCGCCGGACATACCCATAGACAAAATTTCCATATTGATATTATCATATTTTTTTTGCTTTATGTCAATAAAGAGTTGGTTCATTTGGGAAAAATATTGCGAAACTTTCTCCTTTTTTTCGCATACCGGCGGAATTGTCATCAAACCGCGTACTTTAAGGTGCTGCATTTTGGAAATTTCGTCCAACAGCGGCAAAAGTTCCTCTGGAAAAATTCCGGTTTTATTTTCCTCCCTGCCAATATTGACCTCCACCAAAATGTCCATCGTCTTATTGATTGCCGCGCACTGTTTTTCAATTTCCTTTGCAAGGCGCACGCTGTCCACCGATTCGATCATACAGACCTTATCTACAATCTGCCGAACCTTATTTGTTTGAAGGTGTCCTATAAAATGGATTTCTACACCCTCTTTGTGATAGCTGTCGTATTTTTCACACAGCTCCTGCGCTTTGTTTTCCCCCAAAAGGTCGATTCCCTGCGCGATTGCCGCGTTTACCAGAACAGGATCAACTGTTTTGGTCACCGCCATCACGCCCACCTGTTTCGGGTCGCGCCCTGCCCTGACAGCCGCCTGTTTTGCGTTTTCCAGTATCTCCTGCACGTTTTGTGCTACGTCCTGTTCTTTAAGAACCTGCGTCATTCGACTCTACTCCTCTCACAGTATCTTCATCCAGCATCCGTCCATCCTTGAGCTCAATGCCACCGCTTTCCAAAATAAGCATATCCAGCCTGTTGAGTGTGTGCACCTGATCGGTGCCGTCTCTTGGCTCACAGAGGATGTAATTTCCGTTATCCTTAATAATTTCCACCGGTTTAAAGCGAATTGTGGTTTTATCCAGAACGTACACACCCGGGATATTCTGTTCATGATACAGCGCTTTTGAATTGATGCGCAGACCGGAATAGATTGTGAAGATGATGTCCACGCTCTGATTGCGTACCTTGAGCAGGCGGTCGGTCACATCCTTGCATTTGAAAAGAACAACCGAATGTTTCCTTTCATTGTCCGGAATAATCTTACTGACCTCTGCTGCCACCGTCTGACCGTTGGCAAATTTAAAATCGAGCCGCACATTATCGCCCAATTCAAACTTTTGCGCCTGTGCGTTTTCCAAATCCACCCCTACATACCAGATGTGTGTCTTGACGATTTTTCCCACCGTGTTGTTTTCTGTTCTGGGCTGCGTGTCTTTGAGCTGTTGATAAGAGTCATAACTCAGCTCCTTCAAAGCGTCAAAGGTCAGCACATTCTCATACCCATCGACCTCCTGGCAGAAATACCCTGCCGCAGGTGCTTTGATGGAAACGCCTCGTTCTTTCTTTTTCGCTTTTTCCAGATAGTCTATCTCTTTTTTCAGCTGGGCAATGCGCTCGGAAAAGGTATCTTCCTCACCCAGTGCGATTTTTTTTCGGTTGAGCAGGCTGACCAGCTCTTCCTTTTGCTCGCTGATCCCTTCCACAACGCCGTCCGCCGTGAAATCGACAATTTTTCCTGCCTGATCGTTGATCTCGCCGGAAAGATTGGTAACTGCCGAATAGCGTGTCGCTTTTACTGTCTGCGCTTTGTTCAAGGAATTTAATTCCTGCCGAAGCTGGTCGATCTGGTTGTTGACCATCGACACTGTTTTGTCCCGATAGACCGAGGCAATTGCCTGATTTTTTGCAACTTCTTCTCCATCGGCATAGTTGTACACCATCACGCCGTTGGTTGACTGTGAAACCACTTCCTCATCCCGAAAAACCAACCCTTCCGCACGAACGAAGTCATAGATGGTGTCGCTCATGACCTGCTCGGTACGCAGTTTGATATTGGCAAATCCCCACAGCTGACTACCCAGATAAACCAGCAGAAACAGCGCAAAAAGAACCGCTACCAGCTGCCCGCTCTTTTTTCCTTTTTTTTGATAACCCGCCATTTCATTCCTCCTGTATCCAAAATTGCGGCATTATTTCTGCGTTTCCTCTATTTTCTTTTCTGCCTCCATCTGTGTTTCCGGCGTCTCCATCAATCGGATCGGTTTTACCGGCGTAATGGTGGAAATTGCGTTTTTGTAGACAAGGCTCTGGCGTCCTTCATTTTCCACAATGACGGTAAAGCTGTCAAAGCCTTTTACAAAACCTCGCAGCTGAAAACCGTTGATCAGATAAATGGTCGCCATGATTTTTTCCTTGCGGATCTGATTTAAAAAAACATCTTGTAAATTCAGCATATTCTTACCTCCTTTTACGATTATACCCCAAGCCGCTGCGTATTTTTTGTCGTGTCAAGGCAGCTTTCTGTCAAAATTTTCACTCTTTTAAGCAAAGGTTTCTTTCACCAGCGCTGCCATCTGCTGGTACATCGTTTCTCTGTCCACAAAATCCTCCGCAAAAAACCAATGGTACCGCTCATCCCTGCGAAACCATGTCAGCTGGCGTTTTGCATATCTTCTGGATTCCTGCCGGATATGCTCGCAGGCTTCCTCCAGCGTTTCCTCTCCGGCAAGATACAGCCCCATTTCCTTATAGCCGATTGCCTGAAAGCTTGTCGTGCCGTAGCCGTTTTCCACAAGCCACCGCGCTTCCTTTTCCAAGCCCTGTTCCAGCATTTTGGTGACGCGCAGATTGATGCGGTCATACAGCTTCTGCCTGTCATGGAAACTCAGTGCCATCATGCACAGCCGGTACGGTGACGGCTGCTGCCGCGAAAGCTGCTGCTGTTTTGAAATAGGAATCCCGGTTGTCTGATAGGCTTCCAACGCTCTTGCAACCCGTCCGATATTGTTCGGGTGAATCTTCTGCGCCGCAGCAGGGTCGATCTCATTTAGTCTGTCCCACAACGCCTGTGCACCGTTTTCCTGTGCAAACTGCCGGTATTCCTCACGCAGCTTTGCATCGCCTTCCGACTCGGAAAACTGCACATGATCCACCAGCGAGCTGATGTACAAACCTGTACCGCCGACAACGATCGGCAGCTTTCCTCTTGCGGAAATATCCGCGATGGTCTTTCTTGCAAGCTGCACATATTCCGCGACCGAAAAAGGGGTTGACGGGTCAACAAAATCAATCAAATGGTGTGGAATACCCTGCATCTCCTCCGGCACCGGCTTTGCTGTTCCGACGGTCAGATTTTTGTAAATCTGCAT
>CAMNVW010000170.1 GCA_946563605.1 uncultured Clostridia bacterium
GCACAGCCCGTTACAGAACTATACTCGGGAGAATGACGGCTTCGCCGTCATTCTCCGATCGCACAACACAGAGCCAATTTTTGCACTAGACGAAAAGTGCGACTTTCACGCAACACAAAGCCAATTTACACAACAGTTATAAGTGATACAGTATGCGCACAGCCCGTTACAGAACTATACTCGGGAGAATGACGGCTTCGCCGTCATTCTCAGGTCGCACAACACAGAGCCAATTTATACAAACAGTTATAATTGATACCGTACGGAGAATGAAACAAAGTTTCATTCTCTACGCGCACAGCCCTCGGCTGTGCGCTTCTATCCCTTCAAATATGGCAGTGGGTTTACATGGTTGCCGTTTTCACGCACCTCAAAGTGCAGATGCGGTCCGGTAGACCATCCTGTTGAACCAACCTTTGCAATAACCTGTCCTCTGGAAACGGTCTGGCCTTCGGACACCAGCAGCTGGCTGCAATGTCCATACAGTGTGCTCTTTCCGCCGCCGTGGTCAATGATAATATACATACCATAGCCTCTGCCTTGCGTGTAGACCGTGTTCGCCTTTACAACGGTGCCGGTGTTTGCCGCAACGATATCAGCACCCATACAGCCGCCGCCGGTAATATCAATACCGGTGTGGAAATCACTTCCGTTAAAACGCCAGCCATAACTGGAGGAGATGTTGCTGAAGTTCGGCAGCGGCCACTTCATTTCACCGCCGACATATTCACTGTTTTCCGAAGTGGACAAATTGGCGATCGCCGCATACACCGCGGAGATTTCGCTTTCCATCTCTTTTGCTTTCTTCTGACTTTCCGCAACATCTGCCGCATATTCTGCTTCCAGCTTGCTGATATCCTCAATGTTTGCATTTGCTGCTTCAATCTTCTTGCTCAGAGAACCTTTGGATTCTTCCAATTCATCGGTAGCTTTTTTAAGCTCATCCTGTTCGAATTTCAACTCTTCTTCCCTTTTCTCCAGTCTTTCCTTTTCCTCGTTCAGCTCCTTAATGATTTCCTGGTCGCGCTCGGAAATTTCGGAGATAACACGGGTGCGCACAAGGCTGTTGTAATAGCTGTCTGCACCCAGCACAACTGACAGCGCATTGCTGTAGCCTGCTTTATAGGAGGTTTGGATTCTTTTTCGGAGCAAAAGGATCTGCTCGTTGATGTTCTTCTTGGAAACATCAATGTCCTCCTGCGTCATCTTGATGGATTCATTCATCGCATCAATCTGCAGGGACAGCGTGCTGATTTGGCTGAGCACATTATTTAAGTCCGCATCCAAAGAAGCCTTGACTGCCTTTGCCTGTTCCTTTTTGTTGCTGACACTGTTGAGCTTGCTTTGCAGTTCCTTCTGTTCCTGTTTGAGTTTATCCAGTTCGCTCTGCAGGGAATTGATCTGTCCCTGATACTCCTGCTTTTGCTGTTCACGTTTTGCTTTTGCCTGATTTGCAGCATTAATTTCCTGTTGACGCTGTGCCTCAGCGTCCTCTGCGCTGACGTAGTTATCGTCCTGTGTGCTGGTCTCCCACGAAGCCGACGCCGGCACCGACGCCAGCATCATTGCCGCAATCAGCATCACCGCAGTGATTTTGCGAAATCGTTTCTTTTTATGTTCCACAGAAGTCAGCCTTCCTTTCTGCCTTATGTAAATTACACCTTCAGATGCTTTCGGATGAAGAGATTACTTCCGATGACGCCCAGACCGGCGCCGCCGATTGCAAAGCCTGCCAGCATATAGTGTGCAATATCTTTGAAGTCGATCATCTTACCGATTGCGATTTCCAGCCACGAGGACGGATTTTCCATGATAAACTGTGTTGCGTAGTTATACAGCACCCACAATCCGCCGAAAGCAATCAGTGCGGAAATCAGTCCGATCAGGATACCCTCGATGATAAACGGCATCTTGATAAAGGTGTTGGTCGCGCCTACCAGACGCATGATGCTGATTTCTTTTCTGCGGGAAAAGATGGTGATTTTGATGGTGTTTGCGATAATGACCACCGAAACAATCGCCAGAATAATCACGATAACACTGCCGATGGTGGAGATTGCCTTTTCCAAATCGGTCAGGATGGTTGCCTCCTGGCTTGGTGTGCGGATGTCTGGGTCAACGCCGTCGATTTGCAGAAGCTGCCGTTCAACGCTTTTGAGCGTCTGTTCACTGACATCCTTCAGTTTGATACGGTAGGCATCCGGCAGAATCGGACCTAAATCTGTGCCGTCCACATCGACCTCAACCATTGCGCTTGCTGCGCCCCATTTTTTCTGTTCATCCGCCCATGCTTCCTCAGAAGAATAAAAGATCATTTCTGCAATTTCAGGAATCTGCTCGATCTCCTTGCCGATTTCCCGAATCTGCGCATCTGAAACGTCCATGTCCAGAAAAGCGACCATTTCGTTTTCATTTTCAACCGCGCCAACGATGACCTGCATATTCAAAGACAGCAGCACTGCACCGCCAATCAGCATCAAACACGCCACCAAAACACCGATCGACGCAAAGGACATCAGGCGATTCATATATACATTTTTAAAGCCGGTTTTGAGCAGATAGCCCATACTGCTACCCTTCATAGAAATTCCCCCATTCATCTCCATCCGAAACAACGTTGCCGTGATTGATGGTGATGACACGGCGATTAAATCGGGCAACCAGTTCATGTTCATGTGTTACCATCACAACGGTCGTTCCGCAGCGATTGATTTCATTGAGCAGCTCGACAATTTCAAACGAAAGCTCAGGATCGATATTGCCGGTCGGCTCGTCCGCAATCAGCAGCGGCGGATTATTCACCAAAGCTCTCGCCAAAGCGACACGTTGCTGCTCACCGCCCGAAAGCTGGTCAGGATAGTTTCTGGCTTTTGCCGCAAGACCGACCAGTCCCAGCACATAAGGAACCCTTTGGCGGATGGAACGGTTTGCCACATTCGTAACGCGCAGTGCAAACGCGACGTTATCATACACCGTCATCTGCGGGATGAGCCGGAAATCCTGGAACACAACGCCCAGCGTTCTTCTAAACTGCGGTATCTGACGTTTTTTAATTTTATTTAAGTTATAACCGTTTACGGAAACAATCCCTTTTGTCGGCGTTTCCTCGCGGAGCAGCATTTTAATAAAGGTACTTTTTCCTGCGCCGGACGGACCGACTATAAAAACAAATTCTCCTTTTTCTACTCTGAGACTAACATTGCTCAATGCTCTCGTTCCATTATCGTAGACTTTCGAGACATTTGTAAACTCAATCACTTGAACACCGCCTTATCTTGATTAACCTTGATTCTTATTTGGAGTTCATTCATCCATTTCCATTCACAATGAACTTACACAATTATAATACAATTTGCGTTTTCTCGCAACACTTTGACCGGATTCGCTGCGGACATTTGAAAAAAATTTACATTTTCAACCAGCCAGCTTGAAGTTGGACACTGTATCGCGCTTTGATTTTGTGGAACAACAAATTTGCACACACGGCAATCGCTCGCATTTACACACTCGCTCGTTTGAGCGAAAACAACTTTTGGTGGAGGTGCGCCCCCACACTCCCTATTTAAGCTTCGAGCAGCTCGGTAGCTTTTTTGTGGGGGAGTATCCCCCACACCCCCACAGTTTCGGGCTTACACAGCCCGAGCCACTGTTTGAGCTTCGAGAAACTCGGTAGCTTTTTTTTGTGGGGGTGCGACCCCCACACC